>JBEKGQ010000038.1:0-18053 GCA_050012715.1 Polyangiaceae bacterium | reverse complement strand
GGAGGCGCGCCGCGCGCTGGGCGCGAGCGACGAGATGCCGCACGATGGTCTGCTGCACGACGTTGAGCCGCGGGACGAGCTTGGCGATCTCGTCGTCGGCGTGGGCCTTCGCGCGCGCCAGCGTCCCTTCGACGTGCTGCGCGTCGGTGCGCAGGGCCGCCCGCAGCATGCGCAGCACGGGCCTCGCGTCCTCCTTCCAGCGCGGCGTGGAGAGCTCGGCCTCGCGGACCGCGCGGTCGCCGTAGAGCTCGAGGAAGCTCTGGAGCGCGCGGCGCGTGGGGCCCTCCGGGAGGGCGTCGAGCCCCACCGTCGACTCCCGCTCGATGGCCGCCGCCGCGTCCGGCTCGCGCCGCGCGAGCGCCGCGACGTGCATGATGCCGATCCCCGGGCGCGCGCTCTCGACGTCGCGGATGCCGCTCGTGAGCGACTGCGCCATGCGCTCGGCGTCGAGGGGGGCCACGCGCTCCAGCATCATCTTGAGCGCGAGGTGCGAGCCGAGCATGCTCGACGCCGACGTGAGCATCACGGTGCCGGTCCGTTCGAGGAGCCCCTGGATGTCGCGCATGCGCCGCGCCAGCCCTTCGTCGGGCAGGATGGCCAGGTCGAGCGCGCTCTGGGCGCGCCACTGCTTCTCCGCGAACGACTCGAACGCCTTCACGTCGTCGTCGAGCTTCAGCTGCTCCCGCAGCAAGCGCGACGCAGTCAGCGGCAGGCGGGCATAGAAGCCGCGTTTGCTCACGTCCTCCACCTGGGTCGCCAGCTCGTCCCCTCCCCACCCGCCGCCGAGCTCGACGAGCGTCCGCGGGTCGAGGAAGGGTACCTGCGCGGCGATGCGCATGAACTGCGTGAGGTTCAAGTAGACGCGACCGTGCACGTTGCCGACGAGGCGCGCGTTTCGCGGGACGCGGCAGCCGAGCGCGGCGAACGCGCGGTGGAAGCCGGCCTCGCTGAAGGCTCCGGCGATGGACCACGTGAAAGGAGTGGCCACCCCCGGCAACGCTTCGCCGACGTTCAGGTTGCTCCAGATCGTCTCCGCGTCGCCGCCCTCGGGGTAGCCGCGGCCGGTGGCCGGGCGAGCCTGCACGACCCACGTGGCGTGCGCGTCGCACGCGAACTCGACGTCCCACGCGCCCGGCTCGAGCTTCTCCAGGCGCGCCGCGACCTCGGCCAGCTCGATGATCCGCTCGCGCGACAGCGCCGGTTGATCCGGCTCGGGGACGTCGACCTCCATCACGCCCGCCTCGCCGATCACCGTCGCGCGCGTCTTGTGCGCGATGATGGAGTCCACGAGGCGTCCGCGAGGGTCGACGCGAAGGACGTCCGGTGTCGTCACGCCGTCGACGACGGGAGCGCCGAGCCCGAAGCCCGCGTTGATGATCCGCTCGTCGGCGCCGCCCTGCTCGCGGCCCGCCGGGGCGCGCGTGAACATCACGCCGGCCGCGCTCGCCTCCACCATGCGCTGGATGACGACCGCCATGCCGACGTCGCGCACGCCGTGCGCCGCCAGGTAGGCGAGCGCGCGACCGCTCGCCAGCGAAGCCCACACCGCGCAGACCGCGGCGCCCAGCTCGTCCCCGCCGCGCACGCCGAGGATGCTGTCCGCGAGCCCGGCCATCGATACGAGCGCGCCGTCCTCGCACGTGGCGCTCGACCGGACCGCGAGACCCCACGGAGAGCGCGGCCCCACTTCGCGCCAGAGCGACCGCAGCTCTTCGGCGAGCCCACGCGGGAGGGCCGCTTGCAAGATCTGCTGCCTGGCCTCCGCGGCCCTCGCGTACCCGGCGCGACCGGCCGCCGCGCGAAGCAAGGCCCGCGGCTCGCACCCCGGCGGGAGCTCCCTCATCGCGTGCGCGAACGCCTCCGCCGGCAGCACCACCGCCTCGGGTACGGCGAACCCGTGCTTCACCAGCCACGCCAGGCGCGCGCCCTTGCCGCCGACCACGCGCGGATCGTCCCCACCGCGGCGCCCGGCGAGCGCCTCCAGCGAGACGAGCCACGTCGTCGCGCGCGGCGGGGTGACGCCGAGGGCCATGCCCGCGATGGTATCCGCGCGCGCGGCTCAACTCACCCGCCATGAACGAGGCGTCCGAATCGGGCCCTCGTCAATCGAGCGGCTTGTACGCGCGGCCGACCAGCTTGACCCGCGTCCGGTTGACGAGGAGGACCGCCTTGCCGGTGTCCTCGTCGACCGTCACGAGCACCGCGCCCATCTCGGCCGCCTTGTTCCGGAGGTCGTTCCGGGCCGAGCGCTGCGCGGTCTCGAGGTCGTCGGACTCGGCGATGCCGATGACCTGGCCCATGAACTTGTAGGCCGCCGGGCTCGGCGTCTCGAAGGCGAACTCGACGTTCTCGGCTTGCGGCGAGAGCTCCACCTTCTCCGGGAGCTGTCCTGCGCAGGCGAACAGCCACGGGAAGAGGAGAGCCACCCAGCGTCGCATGAGGCCATGGTAGCAAGCATGGGCCGGACCGCGCAGAGACCTGCGAAGGTCGCCCGAGACGCCGGCCTCAGGCAGTGGCGATCGGCCCACGCCACTTCCGGTCAACTGCGCGCGAGCATGCGGTCGTGCCACGTGAGGAGCTCGATGGAGCCAGGCCCGCGGTTGAAGATGTAGTCGTGCGGCCCGGGGAGGTCGGCGAAGTCGTGCGCCACGCCCGCCGTCTTCCACGCCTGGGACACGCCGACGATGGCGTCGTGGAAATAGTCCTCGTGGCTCGTGAGCAGGCGCAGCTTCATGCCCGGCCGCTTGGCGCGCGCGGCCTGCGCGAGCACGGTCCACTCGGTGTTCTGGCCCTCCCAGATCGCGGCCTGGATGCCGCTGACCGCGCCGAACGACTCGGGCGACGTGAGCCCGATGCGCAGTGCGAGGATGCCGCCGAGGGATACCCCGTCGATGCCGGTGGACTCCGGCCCAGTGAGGGCCGGCGTGTCCCGGCGGACGCGCGGGAGGAGCACGTCGAGCACATAGCGGGCGAGGACGCCGATGTCGCCCGTCGGCGCGGGGCGGACGTCGGGCAGCCACGGACAGGCGACGATGACGCCGCCGAAGGGCTTCGCCGCGAGGGCGGCGTTCGTCGCCGCCAGGCGCGCCGGCTCGACGAACCCCTCGTAGTCCTTCTCGTGAAGCGGAGGGGCGCGCAGCCGGTCGAAGGCGCGCACCATCGCGTAGTCGCGGGGCCAGCCCATCGCGCCCTCGGCGGGCGTCTTCACCGACTCGCCGCGCCCGTGGAGCGCGACGACGACCGGGAAGCGCGCGTCGGGGCCGCCCCAGCTCGGGACGACCACGACGACGCGGCCCTGGCCCCACGTCTGCGCGCCGAGATCCCACTGGAGCACGCGGACGTTGGACGACGCGATCGAGGTGGGCGGCGGCGGTCGCCCGGAGGCCGGCTCGCTGCGTGAGCTGGCGAGCGCCGCCGCCGCCGCGACCCCCGTCACCATCGTGCGACGACCGACGACGAGGCTCACGTCATTCGTCGGGCGGAGGCTGCGGGACCGCGCCGGTGGCCTTGCGCACGAGCTCCACCAGGCCCGGATCGCTGCCCATCCGGTCGCGCAGCGCGCTGCGGATGCCCTCGAGCTCGGCGGGCGGGAGGGCCGCGAGGTGCGCCGTCGCCTCGTGGACCTTCGCCTCGACGTATCCGTTCACATCGATCTCCCCGGCGCGGAGGCGCTCCATCGCGGCGCGGGGCGCTTCGACGGCGGCGGCCTGCGGGGCCGGTCCCGCCTTCGACACCTCGAAGGGACGGGTCGCCTCCGGCGCGCGCGCCGGGCTCTTCGCGTCCGCCGCGGAGGGCGGAGTCGCCGGGCCCTTCTTGCCGATGCCGTCGATTCCCATGACGCTCTCCTCGCCAATCGTACGAGCGTGCGGCGCTCCGAGCCACCGCTTCGTGGCGGCGGCCGGAATCGCCGGGCGCTCTAGTGGATGTTGCCGATCGCGGTCTTGGCCGTGTTGTGCTCGACCTCGATGACGTTCGAGAGCGCGCTGTAGGTGCGATTCTGCGCGTTCACCTGCTCCTGGACCTGGAGGTAATACATGTTCATCTCCTGGTCCTGGGCCATCGTCTGCGAGAGACCGTCGTTGCCGGTCCCGCTCGCCGAGCCCGCCGCGATCGCGCTCGTCGCGCTCGTGCCGCCGAGGGTGCCGGCGGCGACGCCCCCGGGCCCCTCGGGCGTCGTGTTCATCGCGGAGGGGAGCAGCGCGGACGAGCCCGGCCGGACCGCGAGGGCCATCAGCGGCGAGCCGGGGATCGACTGCACCATCGACTGGGCCCCGCCGACGATGGCCGATGCGCCTCCCGAGAGCACCTCGGAGAAAGGAACCCGCGGGGCGGTGGGGCGCGGCGTCGTGTCGACGGTGACGACGTCCGGGCGAACGGGGGGCGTGGATGAGATGGTGCTGTCCATGAGCGGAGTCTCCTCGGGTTGGGCACCTTCCGGCGCCGTTTGACCCCCCATCGGCCACCGGCGCGGCGAAGTTGCGTCAGCGCCCCCAGGAAAGCGCCGCGCGCCTCACCCGGTGGTCGGCCGCCGACCGGCCGACGTCGTCGAAGTAGAGCGTGTCGCCGGCGAGGGCCAGGGCGACCTCGAAGGTGCCCGGGGCGTCGAGGTCGAGCAGCGCCCACGCCCGGCCGGGGTTCCCGTCGACCGAGACTCCCACCGCGTCCAGGGTCACCTCGTCGCGATCGTTTCGCGCCACGATGGCGTGGAGCCCGTCCGCCGCCGTCGCCAGGGTCAGCGCCGTCGCGCGCCCCCGGCCCGCCATCGGGAGCACGACCGGTCGCCCGGTCACGTGCCCGCTCGCGTCGAGCCGGGCCACCATCCCGGTCGACGGGGCGTCGACCCCGGTCGGTCCCTCCTCGATCCACGCCACCATCGCGCCGTCGCCCGCCAGCGCCAGCTCGGGCGACCGCGAGTGCGCCGCGGTGGCGAGCACGCGGACCTCGTCGCCCGCCCGCTTCGCGTCGTGGGTCCTCAGCGTCGTCACGAAGATGTCCGCGAGTCCCTCGCGCGGGCTCTCCCGCGGATCGGCCCACGCCAGCCACGCCGTCGAGCCCCGCACCACGAGCGCCACGTCGCCCGCGTCGCCGGCCGCGTTCGTGATGCGCTCCTCCCGGGCCGCGCGATTGAGGTCGCGGTCCACCTTCGTCGCGTAGATCTCGCCGTTGCCGTCGCGCATGTCGACCCATGCGATGAGCCAGCCGTCCCCGCACCAGGCCGCCGCGACGTCGCTCGCCTCGCCCTTGGTCGTCGTCAGCTGGATCTCCTGGGTGCGCTTTCCGTGGCGGTCCACGTGGCCGAGGTGCACCTGCAGATCGCCGTCGTCCCGCGCCACCCACGCGACGACGGCCCCGTCCTCCGGCCGTCCGCCCGCGGCCAGCGCGAGGCCGCCCGCCGGCTGCGCACGCTGGGTCACCGCCAGCGGCGGACCCAGCGGCTGCCCGAGACGGTCCACCGGTCGCGCCGAGATGGTCGCCGCCCGCCCCTTCAGCTTGTCGCCCTTGACCGGCACGTCGTTGGCCGTGGTGAGCGTCGCGACGAGCGTCAGGTCACCCGAGCTCGCCGTCGCCACGTCGATGAACGGCAGCCCCGACGCCACCGTCTCCACTCCGGTCACGCGCGGGGCCTCCCGCGGGGGCGCGGGGATCGCCGGCGACGCATAGGGCGACTCCCGCGGCTCGACCTCCACCGTGTAGACGCCGGGCGGCTCCGAGCGCGAGGCGCCGAGCGCGATGCAGCGATCGCCCACGCAGCGGAGCCCCCATCCCAGCGTCGCCTCCTCGCGGGGCTCGCCCACGTAGAACGGCTCGGTCTGCACCACCGTCAACCGCGGGTCGAGCTTCACCACCGTCGGCACCAGGGTCTGCTCGCAGCCCGCGTCCGGGATGCCGCCGAGGCACGTGCGCGCCCAGGCGAGCAGCGCGAAGCCGTCGGACGTGGCCGCCAGCTCCGGCGGCGTCCGCGACGACACCTCGACCGCCGTCACCGACTGCGCGGCGGGGTCGCCGCGCGTGTCGACGCTCGCCAGGTGGAGCGGGCGCATCTCCCGCGCGCGGCCGCGCGGCTCCTGCCACGCGAGGGCCACCCCCGCCGGCCCCGACGCGAGCCCCACCAGCGACGTGCCGCCGACCGCGTTCATCGCCGGGTGCGGCCCGCGCACCTTGCCCGCGGCGTCCACCGCCGCGAGCATCACGGTGGCGTCCTCGCCGGTGCGATCCGTCCACCCGAGGAGCCAGCCCCCGGGCGTCGCCACCACCTCGACGTTGCCGGCCACCGTCGGGCGCGTCCCGACCGCCACCGCGGCGCCGAGGGGGCGCCCCTCCATATCGAGCCGCGCCCAGGCGAGGCGACCGGCGTCGTTCTTCGGCTCGTCCGAGGGCGTCACGAGCGCAAGGCCCACGCCGTCCTCGGTGGGGACCGCGCTCCAGCCGATGACCCCGCGCGCCACGCGCACGGGCATCGCCCGTGGCCGCCCGTCGCTGTCCATCGCGGCGGCCAGGATGTTCGCGTCCCCCGCCGTGGTCTCCTCCGCCCACACTGCGACGATGCCCTTGGGGCCACCCACGAAGTCCGCCCACTTGATGTGGTCACTCGTGCGCTGGAGATCGGTCGCCTTCGTCCGCACCGTGCCGTCGGGCGCGAGACCCATCACGCTCAGCGACTCGCCGCGGTCGAGCAGCGCGCTCCAGGCCACCACCCATCCGCCGTGGGGGCCTCCCGCTGGCCGCACGAAGAGCTGCGTCGCCTCCTGGGGGACGTCGGTGAGCTTTCGCGCCTCGCGCAGGGGCGCGCCGTCGGTCCCGGTCGGGACGAAGATCAGCTCCTGCCCGCCACCACGGTCGGCCGGCGCAATCCAGGCCACGAGCCCTCCCTCGGCGCTTCGCGCCATGAAAGGACCGCTCGCCGACCCCCTGATGGTGCCGAGGAGACGCGCCTTGGCGGTCGCCGGCATGTGCTTCTGGGGCGGAAGGTTCTCGAGGCTCGTGGGCATGGGCCTCACGTCGAGCCCCGCTGTGCCGTTGGGGCGCGGCTCCCGAGCGCGGCAGGCGGCGACGGCGAGGAGCCCCACGACCAGCGTCCGCCATCCGCGCGTCACTCGGCGTCTCCGGCGTCGTCGCCCGCGAATCCCGCGTCGTCGCCCAGGTCGGGGACCTGCACCGGGTCGGCGCCCGGCGGGCTCACGTAAAAGCCCGGGCAGCACGGGTAGCCGACGAAGGCGAGCTGCTCGGAGAAGTCCGCCGGCCCCTCCGAGAACGTGAGGTCCAGGTCGCACGCGCCGATCGCCTGCCCCTGGAAGGTGAACTCCGCGCACCCGGCGCCGACCGGCTGCGTGCACTGCGCGGTGGCGGTCGGGCACCCGCGGCCCGAGAGCGTCACGCTTCCGGCGTACGGCGCCCGGTCGGCGGGGACCACGATGTGCACGGTGGGGTCGCTGCAGAGGCACTGCGTGCCCCCCGAGCTGTCGTTGCAGGCGACCGTCACCACGGCGACAACAGACGCCGCACGCAGGATCGTCCCGGCAACCATCGCGGCGCGAGGATAGCGCCTGCCGCCGTCAGGTGCGGAGAAGGCGCGCCACGTGCCTCTTCTCCCAGTCGAGCGAGCGCTGGAAGTGGCGGAACTCGCGCTCCCGCTCGCGGAACTCCGGCGGGTGCAGGTTCACCCGCCCGAGGCCACGGCTGCCCGGGATCACGTGGTGGAGCATCTCGTGGTAGACGATGTAGTGAACGAAGTAGCGGGGGACCCACTTCTTATCGAGGGCCGGGTGCACCCGGATCAGGCGGTCGGCGAGGCTGTAGCTCCCGAGCTTGATCGTCTTGCGGTCGCGGGACTTCGACGTGCCGTGCTTGCCCCACGTGATGAGCGCGTTCACCGAGCCGCCGAAGTAACGGTCGTTCGTCTTCTCGAAGAGGGCCAGGAGATCGTGGTGCTTGCCGCGTGTGAAGAGCGGCGCACTGCGCTTGCGCCGGGCGAGGCGGAAGCCGTTGTCGTCGATGAAGTCCCCCAGGATGGCGCTCGCGTCCTTGTCCCCACGGGTGACGTAGCGGACGAGCGCGTCGACCACCCCGAAGGGGCCGTCGAGGAACATGTGGTGAATCCGCGCGTGAAGCGTGCCCTTCTGGACGCGGTGCGTGATGATCGAGTGCCGGTTGTCGGTGATCGAGAGCACCACCGGGCCGCCGAAGGCCACCCGGAGCTTCCGCTCCAGCGACTGCCGGGCCCCCTCGTGGACGAAGAGGCGAGGCGAGGCGGTCGGGAAGACGAGCCGCAGCTGCCCCCCCGCGCGCTCCGGGATCCTGATGGCCGCCGCCACCTGTCCGCGGGCCATCCGGGCCGCGCTGGCCCGCGCCGAGGAGAGAAGCGGGAGGGTGCTCCGGGGGGCCATGGTTTGCCTCTACAAAGCGGAGTAGAGGACGCCCCTGACCTCGTCAAGGAAACGGACTTTGTCAGGCGAATCCAGCTACTTGTGCGCGAGGGGACGTGCCCCCAGCGCCCCCTTCTGCAGTGCAGGTTGCAGGCGAAAGGGGTGGGGCGGAAATGCCTTGACGGAGGGCCGCTCCGGGCTCAGGGAGGGGGCTCGATCCGGAGCTCCAGCTTCTTCGGGTCGAGGACGAAACGGATGCGTGCGCCAGGCCCCTGGTCGGGGAGGTGAAGCCCGACGACCATGGCCTTGTCGAACGGGCGCTCGAACGTCGGCACCAGGGAGGCGACCAGGGCCGAGCAGTCCGGCTCGTGCCCCGCGAGGAGCACCCGCTTCTTCCCCTCGACGACCAGGCTCCGGACCAGGCGCGCGGCGTCGCTCCCCGGCGCGAGGCCCCGCCGCACCTCGACCGCCCCGTCCTTCTCGCCGAGACGGGTCACCTGCGCGACGATCTCGGCCGTCTGCACCGCCCGCACGAGGGGGCTCGTCACGATGTGGAGCGGCTCTTCGTTCGAGTCGGACAGGAGCTTCGCGACGTCGCGGACGCGCGCTCTTCCGGCGACGCTCAGCGGGCGGTCCTCATCGAGCCCGCTCTCGGAGCGGTCCTCCGCCGGCCCGTGACGCATCACGTAGAGCTTCATCCCCTCCAGCGTAGGAGAGAGAGGAACAGGAGGGGAGGAGAGAAGGAGATATTCCGGGGAAGAGCGGAAGCCAAACCCCCTCCTCCCCTCCTCCCCTCCTTTTTCAATCCCTCTCGCTCCTCAGTTTGCCGGCTTGCTCGCGGCGATGGGCTTCTTCGCCTTGTCGTCGACGGGGACGCCGTTCGGCTGACTGGGGGCGGCCTGGTGGCCCTTGCGCTTGATCCCGTGCTTCACGAGCACCGCCGCTTCGACCTTCTCCATGATGTCCGGGTGCTGCTCGAGGTAGGCCTTCGCGTTCTCGCGGCCCTGTCCGATGCGGTCGGCGCCGTAGGAGAACCAGGCGCCGCTCTTCTCGATGATCCCGAGCTCCGACGCGAGATCGACGAGGTCCCCCGAGCGGGAGATGCCCTGGCCGTAGAGAATGTCGAACTCGATCTCGCGGAAGGGGGGGGCCAGCTTGTTCTTGACGACCTTCACCCGCGTCCGGTTGCCGACCACCGCGGGATCCTTGCCGCCCGCTGCCGCCGCCTCCTTGATCGCGCCGATGCGGCGGATGTCGAGGCGCAAGCTGGCGTAGAACTTCAGCGCGTTGCCGCCCGACGTCGTCTCCGGGGAGCCGAACATGACGCCGATCTTCATGCGGATCTGGTTGATGAAGATGAGGAGGCAGTTGCTCCGTGCCACCGTGGACGTGAGCTTTCGCAGCGCCTGGCTCATGAGGCGCGCCTGGAGGCCGACGTGGCTGTCGCCCATGTCGCCCTCGATCTCCGCCTTCGGGACGAGGGCGGCCACCGAGTCGATGACGATGATGTCCACCGCGTTGGAGCGGACCAGCATGTCGGCGATCTCGAGCGCCTGCTCGCCGTAGTCAGGCTGGCTCACGAGGAGCTCGTCCGTCTTCACGCCGAGCTTTCGCGCATACCCGGGATCGAGCGCGTGCTCCGCGTCGATGAACGCCGCCACGCCGCCGGCCTTCTGCACCTCGGCGATGGCGTGCAGCGTGAGCGTCGTCTTGCCGCTCGACTCCGGACCGTAGATCTCCATGATGCGGCCGCGCGGGTAGCCGCCGATGCCGAGGGCGATGTCGAGCCCGATGGAGCCCGTCGGCACGACGTCGACCGCGTCGGCCATCGTGGTGCCCTCTTTCAGGCGCATGATGGAGCCTTTGCCGTACTCCTTCTCGATGCTCGCCACGGCGAGATCGACGGCCTTACCCTTCACCTGCGCGTCGTCCTGCTTCTTCTTGGGGTCTTCCATCGGCTGTTCAGCAGTCATACTGCGCATCCGCTCAGATGGCAAGAGGGTGTATGGTCCCGCCGTGAAGGCAATCGCCGCCGCGCTTCTCTTGGCACTCGCCGCGTGCGACGACGACCCGCCGAAGCCGAAGGCGGCCGAGGTTCCTCCCGTGGCGAGCCTCGCCAAGGCCCTCGGGGTCGACGCCGGGGAGCTCGAGCCGAGCGTCGATCCCCCCGCGCCGGCGGGCGATCTCGCGGCGGAGCTGGCCGCTTTCACGACCGTCGACGCCTGCGTCGCGCAGAGGGCCGCCGGCGACCCGGTGGTGGGCGACGCGCTCGAGGCCATCGGGTACGACACGCTGCTCCGCGACGCCTGTCGCGTGCTCGACGCGGCCAAGAGCCGCGACCCGAAGCGCTGCGCCGACATTCTCGCCTCCACGTTGAAGGCGCGCTGCGAGGCGGGCGCCGCCGAGCTCGCCGGTCAGCCGGAGGCGTGCCCCTTCGACGTCCCCATGCACCCCGAGCTCGGCCGCGACGGCGCCTGTCTCGCCCTGGCGACGCGCGACGCGAGCCTCTGCGAGGCCGCCCTCGATCGCACCGCGCGCGCCACGTGCGCCGCGCTCGCCACGCAAAACGCCGCGCCGTGCAAGAAGCTCCCGCTGCGCGCCGATCAGCTTCGCTGCGCCCGCGACGAGCAGCGCTGGGCGTCCGTGCTCCCGGCGGCCGACGCCGCGCCGCGCGCGGGGGGCGCGCCCTCGGGCAAGGTGACCCTCACCGGCGACGCGGGAGGGCTCGCCAGCGACGCGTTCCCGCTCGACGTGTCGCGGGGGGTCGTCCTGCTCGAGCGGCTCGACGGCGCGCACCTCGTCGTGGGCACGCTGAACCGGGCCACGACCGGCTTCGTGGCCGCGTCGCCGAACGCGCCGAAGAGCTTCGCCTTCGAGCTCATCGCGCCGCCCGATCCGAAGAAGGCGCACCTCGACCACGCGCAGCTCGACGTGCCCGGTCACTCGCTCATCGACGTGGGAAGCTCGCGGGCGGGCGCCTTCACCGTGCACGTGACCAAGCTCGAGAAGAAGCGCGGCGGCGCCGTCGAGCTGACGCTCGAGGGTCCGCTCGACGAGGGCTCGACCGTGAGGGCCGAAGCGAGCACGTTCGTGCGCGACATCGTCACTGCGAGCGCGATGCTCTCGGCCCCGCGCGGCGGCGACCCCGGCGGATTGCGCTAGACTGAAGCGCGGATGCCGGAGGACGCCTCGGAGAAGAAAGACGCGGTCGACTTCGACGTGGTGATGCCCCACGGCAAGACCGCCGACGGCGAGGGCACGCAGGTGCTCCGCGCACGCCGGGGTCGCATCGAGGCGGGCGAGGTTCGCCCCATGAAGGAGGGCAAGCCGCTCACCGCCGGCGAGGTCGTCACGCTGAAGCAGCGCGTGGACGCGCCGGCCTTCTACGATGTGAAGGTGGAGCACGTCGTCGAGGGCGCCTCCGCGAAGGCGACCCACGCCGGCCCAGCCCAGGTGGCCACCGCGAAGTACCGCGAGAGCTGGGAGCGCGTCTTCGGCAGCGGCAGCCGCGAGCTGAACTAGGTCGCGCCGAAGCTCGGCTACACGCCGATGAAGAGGCGGTGCGCGAAGTTTCGCTCGAGGCGCGCGCGGAGCACTTTGTCCGCCGCGAGCTCGATGTCGTACTCGATGCGCTTGAACTCGAACCGCTTCTTGGTCGAATCGTAGACGGTGTAGCTGGCGCGGTTGTCGAAGTCCCTCGGTTGCCCCACCGAACCGACGCTCACGATGTACTTCTTGTCGGCTTCGAGATCGAAGTCCATCGAGGGCAGCTCCTCGACGCTGTTCGGCGTGAGCGCGAACACCTTGCACAGGTGCGAGTGCCCGATGAGCGTGATGTGCCCGATCTTGTCCCACAGGGCCAGGCACTCGCGCGCCTGCTCGGGGGCGAAGATGTACTCGAACTCCTCGAGGCGCACCGGGGAGCCGTGGCAGAGGAGCACGTTCACGTCCTCGAGCATCTCCTGGTAGGGGAGGGCCTTCAGCCACGCCATGTTCTGCTCGCTGAGCATGGCGGCGTGGGCGTCGAGCGCGTGGCGGGCCGCCTCGTAGTAGTACGAGTAGTCCATGCGTCCGCTGACGGCGGCGTCGTGGTTGCCGAGGATCGTCTTCTTCGCCGTCTCGCGCACGAGATCCGCGCATTCGTTCGGCGAGCCGCCGTAGCCGACCGTGTCGCCCAGGCAGTAATAGACGTCGATGCTCTCGGTCTTGTAGGCCTCGAGCACGGCGCTCAGCGCCTCGAGGTTGGCGTGGATGTCGCTGAAGATCCCGATGCGCATCTGGTTGGCCAGCCCGGCTTGCGCTGGGTGGCCTTCCAGCATACGCCGCCTTCGTGACGAACGACGGGACGAAAAGCACGGATGACGTCGCGGGCCCGGCGACGCCCTCCGACGACGACCTGGAGACCACCTTGCAGGACGCCGACGCGGATCCGTCCCTCGCCGGGGAGGCCCCCGACCCGGACGCGGCGGCCGATCCCCCGCCGGCCGTGGCCGAGCTGGCCGCGGCGTGCGTGCGTTTCGTGGCGACGCGGTACGGGATCCACCTCGACTTCATGCCCGAGACGCTGAGTGTCCTCGACCAGTGGGTGCGCGACGCCCGCCGCGAGCTGAAGGAGCGCCCGGAGCTGCTCGAGCTCGTGCAGTCCTCGGCGGGGGCCTACCTCGGCGAGGTGGTGCGCCGCGCCTTCGGGGCGAACTGGCTGCTCGAGGAGGAGCACGCCGGCTGGCGGCTGGGGATGAGCACCGTGTTCTGCGCGTTCAACCCCATCGGCATGGTGCGGGAGGCCCTGCTCCTCGGCGAGGCCGAGGGGTGGCACGCGCACTTCGAGCTCGACCCGGGCGAGAAGGAGGTCATCGACGCGAGGCTCGCCGCCCTCCCGGAGGTGGGCGAGGACGAGTACTACGCGCCGAGCACGCGCTTCGACGTGGTCAACATCGTCGTCGACGCGCTCCGCGAGCGGATGCGGGGGAGCGCCCTCGGCGACGTGCGGTTCGGCGTGGAGGACTACGCGGGCGGCTGAGCCCGTGGTCGCGTCGTGCGGTCACGGGGAGCGTGAACGGTGAGGTGAACGAGCACGATGGGGTCGTTCACGAGCCCGAGCCCGTGAAGGGTGACGGGCAGGAGTCACGGCCATCCGTCTGCCGTGACTCCTTCGAGTGAACGTCCACCGGCTCGGGCTCGTTCACGACACGATCGTGCACCTTCCCGTAGCCGTTCACGCTCTTCCCGTCACCCGTTCACGCTCTCCCGTGGTCCGTCGGCGTCCCGCGCTTACTTCGTGACCGGCGTCGCCGGCGACGCGGGGGCCGTCGTCGGCGCAGCCGGGGCCGCCGCCGGCTCCGTCGCGGGGGCCGCGACGACGCCCTTGATGGCCGCCTTTTGCTTCGCGCCCTTCGTGCCGCGCGCTTCGCGCGTCGCCTTGCCCTGGGCGACCGCCTGGGCCTTGCTGGCGACCGTCTGGGCGCCGCGCGGCTTGGGCGGGTCTTAGCCGAAGTCGACGAGCATCTGGACGGCCTGCTCGCCGTACGTCCCGAGGATGTACGCCTTGAGGTCGGCGCGCTCGGCGATCGCGGCGGCCCGCGCCGCCTTCTGGGTGGCGCGCTTCTGCTTCACGTCGGCCTCCGCCGCACCGAGCGCGGTGCTCGCGTCGATGTCGACCTGGAAGACGGCGTTGATCTTCGCGGGCGTCGTGCTGACCCCCGCGAGCATCAGCGTGGGCAGCGCGGTGAAGTACTTCGTGACGCCCGCCTGGTTCTTCTGGCTGAGCGCGATGGCAGTGACGTTGTTGACGGTGGATCCACTCATGGTCGTTCTCCTTGGTGAGGGGGCGCGAGATTGCGCCCACACCCCAAGACCGATCCCGCCGCCGCTCCGGGACATTTTTCTTCGGGAGCCCGGCGCTTTCTTGCAAGTCGCGGGATCCTTTGAGGGAACGGCCTCGCCCGGCGAGGGAGCGCCCTCGCCCCGGAGGGAGAGCCCTCGCCCGGCCCGGGAAAGGCCTCGCCCGCGCCGCCGGAGGAGACGCCGGCGGAGAAGGTGACGCGCCTGACGAACGAGGCGCAGGCCGAGTGCGACAAGCGGGAGTTCGAGCCGTGCGGGTACCTGCTCGATCAGGCGAAAGAGATCGACCGCGACAACGAGTACCGGCCCCCGGTCATCAAGATGCGTCACGCCATCAGAGACTCGACGCGGAAGCACTAGCGCGGGCCGCGAGGCTCACGGGTGGTAGACCTCCGCCGTCGCGAGGGCCGGGGAGATGCCGTCCGTCCCGCCGACGATGAGCACCGTGCCGTCCGCGAGCGCCGTCGCCATCGCCGCGCCGCCTCGCGCCTGCCCCATCGGGCTCACCGCCGACCACGTGTTGGTCGCCGCAGCATAGACCATCGCCTGCGTCGTGTAGGCCCCGTTCAGCTGGCCCCCGTAGGCGAGCACGTCCCCGGTCGCGAGCTGCGCGTAGAGCGGCACCCAGCCCGCGGTGAGACCGGTCGTCGGCGTCGTCGCGAGGGTCGTCGGATCGATGAGATCGGCGGTCGCGGCCGAGCCGTCGCCGGTCATCAGCACCTTGCCGTTCGGCAGCATGTAGGCCGCGGTGCAGCCCGGGACGGCGGTGAGCATCCCGAGCGACGTCCACGTGCCCGGCGTAGGAGCGTACTGCTCGATGTTCGACTCGGTGGCGGTCGTTCCCTGCCCGCCGCCGATCGCCAGCACGCTACCCGAGGGCAGGAGCACGTTGCACCCCGCGAGGCGGTTCTCGGCGAGCGGCCCCGTGTCGGCGAACGTGCCCGCCGACGGCGTGTAGCGCTCCACCTCGGGCGTGCCGGTGCCGAAGAACATCCAGCCCGGCGTCGGCGCGGCCCCGGTGACGGAGTTCCAGCCGCCGGTGAAGAGGACGCTGCCGTCGCCGAGCACCAGCGGGAACATGCTGATGATCGGCGTGAGCATGGAGCCCGTCGTCGTGAAGGTGCCCGCGGTGGGATCGTAGACCTCGGCCACCGAGACGAGCGCGCCCGACTCGGCGAGGCCACCGGCGACGAGCACCTTGCCGCCGGCGAGCACCGGGAGGGTCGTGCCCCACTCGCCCCAGAGGTGCGGCGAGGCCATGCTCCCGGTGGCGGTGAACGTGCCGCTCGCGGAGTCGTAGACTTCGGCGCTCGTGAGGGTCGTGCTCGTGGCGTTCCAGCCGCCCTCGATGAGGGCCTTGCCGCCCGGGAGCGGGGCGATGCCCGCCGCGACGCGCGCGGCGACCATATTCCCGACGCACGTGAAGGTGCCCGACCCGCCGTCGCCGGTGCACGCGGCGCCGCCGTCGGGGCTGACCGCGGAGCCGAGGTCGTTGCCGGCATCGGCGGGCCCGCCGCCGTCGGAGCCGCCGCCACCGCCGTCGGGGGACAGCCCGTCGAAGGTGGGCGCGTCGTAGGAGAGCGCGGCGTCGGCCTTCTCGCCGGGGGAGCTGCTGCCGAAGGAGCAGCCGGAGGCCGCGGCGAGGGCGACGATGCCCGAGCCGACCGTGACGATGGTCCCTGCGAGTCCGACGCGCGCGCTTCGCTTCATGAGGCCTCCCGGTGGACCACGAACGGTACGCACGAAGCGCCCGCCAGGCCAGGGCACCCGAACGGGTGACCCTTCGACCCCGGCGGCGCCCGGCTACCCCTTCACGCCGCCCGCGGTGAGGCCGGCGACGAGCTGACGCTGCGCGACGTAGAAGAGCGCCATCACGGGGAGGCTCACGAGAATCGCCCCGGCCGCGAACGGTCCCCACGCCGTGTCGTGCTCGCCGACGTAGCGCTGCAGCACCACGGGCAGGGTGAACGCCGACTCGCGGCTGAGGAGCGTCGCGGCGAGGATGAACTCGTTCCACGCGCTCATGAAGGCGAAGAGGGCGGTCACGGCGAGCGCCGGTCGCACGGCGGGGAGGGCCACTTTCCAGAAGGCCTCGGCGCGCGTCGCGCCGTCGACCATCGCCGCTTCCTCGAGGTCGATGGGAACTGTCTCGAAGGCCCCGCGCATCTGGAAGATGGCGAACGGCACCGCGCTCGAGGCGTACACGAAGACGAGGCCGGCCCGCGAATCGAGGAGGTGCAGCGCCTCGAGCAGTAGGTAGAGCGGCACCGCGCTCGCGACGGCGGGGAACATCTGCGTGGCGAGGAGCGTCCGCATGCCCCACGCCTTCCCCACGAAACGGAAGCGCGCCAGCGCGTACGCGGCGGGCGTCGCCACGCCGACGGCGACGAGCGCGGTCGACAGGGAGACCACCAGCGAGCTGGCGACCTGGCGCGCGAAGAGCGCGGTGCGCCCGTCGCGGAGACCGAGGACCACCGCGAAGCTGTCGAGCGACGCGTGCTCGGGCCAGGGGAGGGCGCGCGCATGGTCGCTCATCGCGTCCGGCGACAGCGCGACGGAGATGACCCACAAGAGCGGGTACACCGCGAAGGCGACCGCGACCCCCACGAGGAGATGCGACAAGAGCCCTTCGAGGCGCCTCACGGCGAGCCCTCCCCCCACGCGATGAGAAAAGCGAAAAAGGAGGGGAGGAGAGAAGGAGGGTTTGTTTGGAAGGGAATGCCCCCGACCAATCCTCCTTTCCTCCTTCCCTCCTTTTCAATCGCTCTCATGCGCGAGCCTCCCTGGCGCCGCCGACGCGCGCCAGCAGGCGGGAGCTGCCGGCGAGGATGAAGAAGATGAGCACGCCGTACGCCGCGGCGTACCCGTACTGCGCGTCTCTCGTGAAGGCCCACCGATAGGCGTCGCTGACGAGGATGTCCGTGGACCCGTCGGGCTCGCCGCCGCTCACGAGGAAGACCACGTTGAACATGTTGAACGTCCAGATGCTGCCGAGGACCACCGCCGGGAGCATCGTGGGCTTCAGCAGCGGCACCGTGACGCCCCAGAAGCGCTGCCAGCGCGTCGCGCCGTCGACCTCGGCGGCCTCGAGGACCTCCTTCGGGATCGCGGTGAGCGCGCCGAGGGTGACGACCATCATGAAGGGGAAGCCGAGCCACACGTTGGTGGCGAGGTTCGCGCTGAACGCGGTCGCGAAGTGGGAGAACCAGCTCACCGGCTGCGCGCCGAGCGCCTCGAGGACGGCGTTCACGGCGCCGTACTGGCGGTGGAACATGCCTTTCCACGCGAGCGCGGTCACGTAGCTGGGGACGGCCCACGGCAGCACGAGGAGCACGCGGTACATCGCCTTGAGGCGCATCATCGGCCGGCTGAGGACGACGCCGAGAACGACGCCGATGGCCAGGTAGAGGACGACGTTGCACACCGTCCAGAGAACCGTGACGAGCAGCGTCATATAGAACGACTCGTGGCCGAGGAGCGGCCCGCCGCGCGCGGTGAGGATCGCCACGTAGTTCCCGAGGCCGACGTAGCGGGGATCGCTGCTCGTCCCCGCGAAGAGGGACGTCAGCGCCCCCGCGACGAGGGGCAGCACGACGAGCACGAAGACGACCACCGCCGCGTGGGCGACGTACTTGTACGCGGTGCGCGAGGCCCGAAGCTCCGCGCCGAACCCCGGCTGGCGCGCGCGGCGCACCGCGAGGAAGGCGCCCGCGAGCGCGAGGAGACCGGCGACGAGCACGAGCCCGGTCGGCGCGGGCGGCGGCGGCGGCGGGCGGAGCGCGTCCTCGAAGCGGCGCTCGCCCTCGCGGAGCGCGGCCGGCGCGGGCTCGCCGCGTAGCACCTTGCGCA
>JBEKGQ010000037.1:0-18556 GCA_050012715.1 Polyangiaceae bacterium | reverse complement strand
GGACAGGGGTCCAGAAATTCGTCCCCTTCGATGATGTCTGCTGGAGGCAGAGCGCCGCCGGGCGGCACGCCTCCATGAGCGACAGCGTCGAGAGCGGATGGCAACTCTCCTGCCGCAGCCTGCTCGCGCAATCGTCGACCAGTCGAGCTGCGATCCCCGCCGGACACCCCGGAGTCGCCAGATCCGCCCGCGCGCTGCGAAGTAGCTCGCCGGCGCATTGGTCGCGCGCCGCGTACGTCCGCCCCGTCCCGACGTCGCCGCACGCTACCTCGCGATCGCAGCGAGCGTTCGCGATCTCGGAGGATGCCGTGTCGACGCTCAACGCTGCATCGGAGGAACGGACGGCTTCGGCCGTCTGCGGAGGTGTTACCTGACAGGCGACCAGCAGAACAGCACACGGCCCCAGCAGGTAGAGCGCGGTACGAGCTTGGAATTGAGGTCGCATGGTCCTCCTCGCTGCAGTTCGGAGGCCAAGCCTGAGGCGCTCTCCCAGAGGGAGACGCGAGAGCGAGCTGCATGTTTCGTGGAACGCAGGATGCGCCAGGCGGGGAGCTACCATGAACGCCATCAAGACCGTGGGCGTCCTCGCCTTTCGCCGTACTGAGCCCCTCGCCGGGTGTGGCGTCCTCGCCACAGACGGCCATTTCGCTACAGCCAGTTCCGCGGACTGACGGGGAGCTCGGCATGACCGGCGAGCAGGCAGCGCCGCCGCCGAGCGCCGTCCGACGGAACGCGGGCAGATCGGAACCCAGCGCGCAGCGACCGAAAGAGGAAAGCGCGCCGACCTTGCCCGCGTCCCGACGAGCCGGCGCCGCGAGCCAAGCACGTGGTGAGCCAAGGCCTCATGCGCGGCGAGGGCGAGCTCGGCCTCTTCCAGCACCGGCGAGGATAGGAAATTTTCCGGATCGCCCCCGGAGTTTTTCCCGGCAGGCTCACTCCGCGCCGAGCCACTTCGCCAGGGTCTTGCCATCGACGCCTAGAGCCTCCGCAGTTCGCCCCTTCTGGCCGCCAAAGCGATCCAGCGCCCACGATGCGTAACGACGTTGCACTTCACGGATGGGGACCACACCACCCGCTAGAGCTTCGGGAAGGCCGGGCGGAGGGGCGTTCGCGACGTTGGGCGGTAGGTCGTCGGCCGAGACTTGGGAAGCGCGTCCCAGGAGCACCACCCGCTCGATGACATGGGCGAGCTCCCGGACGTTGCCCGGCCACGAGTAGTCGAGCAGCGTCGTCATGGCGTCGGGCGTGAGACGTTCGACCGGCGACTTCTCATGCTTGGCCTTCGCTTCGGCCAGGAATCGCTCGACGAGGATCGGCAGATCGTCGCGCCGATGACGCAAGGCGGGGATCTCGATCGTCACCACGTCGAGCCGGTACATCAAGTCCTCTCGGAAGGCCCCGGCCTGAACGCGCTCACGCAGGTCCCGGTGCGTCGCTGCGAGGACGCGAACGTCGACAGGTCGCTCCTTGCTGGCTCCCACCGCGCGCACGCGACCGCTCTCGAGGACGTGCAGCAGCTTCGCCTGGAGTGCGGGAGACATCTCGCCGATCTCGTCGAGCAGGAGCGTCCCGTCCTGCGCTTCTTCGAAGAGCCCGGCGCGGCTGCTGGTTGCTCCGGTGAAGGCTCCGCGGACGTGGCCGAACAGCTCGCTCTCGAGGAGAGGCTCCGGAAGGGCTGCGCAGTTGACGCTCACGAACGGCTTCGCGGCCCGCGAGCCCGAGGCATGAATGGCGCGGGCCAGAGCGGTCTTTCCGGTGCCCGTCTCGCCGACGATTAGGACCGGCGTGCTCGCATCGGCAAGTCGCGAAGCGATGTCCAGCACCTCCTGCATGCTGGCGCTCGCCGCAACGAGGCTGCCGAAGCCGGTCTTTTCGCGGAGTGTGGCCCGGAGGCTCCTCGCTTCACGGCGAACGCTCGCATCGTCGAGCGCTCGGGTGACGAACAGCACCAACTCGCTCACGGCGAACGGCTTCGTGAGGTAGTGACACGCTCCCTGTCGAATGGCATCCACGGCCGTCTCGATGGCGCCGTACGCGGTCATCACGATGACGGGGCGCTCCGGAGCGCTCTTGCGCGAGATGGCGAGGAGTCCCAGGCCGTCGACCTTGGGCATACGCAGGTCGGTGAGAAGCGCGTCGAACGGCTCGGTCTCCAGGCGCCGGGCCGCGTCCGTGCTCGACGCGCAAGCGATTGCGTCGAAGCCCTGATCGCAGAGACCCTCGGCCAGCATCTCGGCCATCTCCACCTGATCGTCCACGACGAGAATACGGTGGCGCGGAGGACCCAAGGGTTCGGATGCCGGCATCGTACCCCTACTCAAGCACCGTTCGTGCCCGAGAGCTTCTCCCACGAATATCCTCGGGATTGCGCATGGAACGGCAACGACCTCCGCACGTCCAAGATCGCGAACCCGGAGAATTTCCCTGATGGTAGGGAGGAAGGACCGATGCGAAAGGAAAGAGCTGACACGGGGTCAACGTCTCAGTGCCTGGTCGAGGAGCCGGGCGAGCGCATCGAGCCGGAACGGCTTCATCAAGTACTGGAAGGCCCCGCTCCCCGACGCTTCCATCGCCGTGTCGAGCGTGCTGTAGGCCGTCATCACGATGACGGGCCGCGACGGATCGTGCTCGATCGATGCGCGGAGCAGACTGAGTCCGTCGACTTCGGGCATGCGCAGATCGGTCACCAGCACGTCGACGCGTCTGGTCTGCAGGATGCGCAGTGCCTCGCGGCCGGAGGACACGGCCGTGGCACCATAGCCCCGATCGCACAGGTCGTCGGCGATCATCTCGGCCATCTCGACCCAGTCGTCGACGACCAGGACGCGCACCGTGTCACTGGAGCTCGCCACGGGCGCCTCCCGATGGAATCGGAATCTCGATGAGAGCGCGCGTCCCCCCGGGGGCATTCGGGGCGATCGTCAGATCGCCACGGTGGCTCTTCACGATCTCCGTCGCGATGGCGAGACCCAGACCGGTTCCAGCCCCCCGGGGCTTGGTGGTGAAGAAGGGCTCTCTCGCACGCAAGGCATTGTCGGGGCTGATGCCCGCGCCATCGTCCGTGACGACGAAGGCGACTCGTTCGGCATCCGAGCGTGCCGCAATCTCCACGTGCCCTCCCTCGGTACACGCCTCGCACGCGTTGAGGAGCAGGTTCACCATCGCCTGTTCGAGCAGGTCGCGGTCGCACTGGATCGTGGGCATGGCCGACTGGACGTCGGAGGTCAGCGCAACCCCCGCCTTCGCGAATCGATGCTCGACCGCATCGAGCGCAGCCCGGACGATGCTCGACGGTTCCACGCGCTCGAGGGCGGGTGGTCCACCCCGAGCCATGTCCAGGAACCTCCGGATGATGTGCTGGATGCGATCCGCTTGCGTCAGGATCGTTTGCGCTCCGCGAGCTGCACGCTCGTCGTCGCGGACCTTGGCGAGGAGTTGCTCGGCGCGCCCGACGATGACCCCGAGCGGTGTGGCCACCTCGTGAGCGATCCCCATGGCGAAAGTGCCCATGGTGGCCACGCGCTCGGCCTCGAGCAGCTCCTCGTCCCGCGCGTGCTGCGCCTCGGCGACCGCGAGCTCGCGTTGCAGCTCGAGCTGCTGGCGCTGCCTTCGAAGCGCCACGCCGCCGAAGACGAGCACCAAGCCCGATGCCACGAGTACGCCGAGCACGAGTCGCCATATGGCTCGTTTCTCCCGATCCCGCTCGCGCGCGGCTGAGGCGACGGCGATGACACCCCACTGACCGAGGTCCCCTCCGTCGACCCGAGCAAAGCCGGCCATGGACGTCCGCGCCGGCAGCCCAATGTCTGCGGCTTCGGGCCGACCGAGTCGCAGCGTGGACACCCCGCGCTCGAAGCCGTCGCGGAGAGCGCCCGACGAGACGAGACCCCCGTTCGCCGAGTGGAACAACGTCTCGTTTGGTGGGGCGACCAGAAGCATGAGCTCGCCGGGGCGCGCCAGACGCTGATCGCGGTCGACCAGGTCCGCAGGGCGGACACCTACATCGACGACGCGTCCGTCCGCGATGGGGACCGCCAGGATCAATCGCGTCGGGTCCTTCGAGATCGTCCGTGGAGAATCAGCGCGACGCACGACAACCGGCGCGTAGCGATCGCCGAGCTCCCCCGGACCGTGCTCGCCCACGAGGACCGCCTCGTGTTCGATGCTCGTTAGGTGGCCGCGCAGTGTGCCCGCCACGCTCCAGGCGAGGACTGACTGCTCGCTCTCGAGATCGTGAAGCGCGTCCTCTGCCTCGCGTTGCTCGTCCCACCACGCGAGTCCGGTGACGACGGCGATCGCGATGAACATCCACGCTGCGAGGGAGGTGGCTCGCCTTGGTGGAAGCGTGGGCACGCGGAAGGGAGGTGGTTTGGACGGCCGGGTCACGATCCCGCTCGCCTAAGCAATGGGCGAGCCAGAGGTTGCCCGCCGGCGGAGGAGACGCACGGCCACATGCGAGCACGGAAAACTTCCCTGGTCGCACGGAAGATTTCCCGGGGCCGACGATGGCGGCGCGAAAGGAACGCTAGTCCGAAGGACTCCACGCGTGGCACAAGAGCTGCTTATGCACGCCGCGCCTGTCATGCGTTTCCGTCGCTCCCTCCCGCGATTCCACCCCTTGTTGGTGGGGCTCGCAGGCCTGTTCACGAGTTCGTTCGCGAACGCGCAGACAGCGGCGACTGTCCCCCCTCCCATCGAGGCGCCCCAGCCGGCGCGCGCGATGACCATTGCCGAGGCGCTCGCCTATGCCCACCAGCACCAGCCCGCCATTCACGCCGGCCTCTCGCGGGTCGCGGCGCGCATGGCCGAAGCTACGATCCCTAGCGGACAGTGGCTACCGACCGTCGCGGTGACGGCGCAGCTGTACGGCATGACGGCCAACAACACGACGGGGTCGTACCTGTCGACGCAGTTCATGGACGTACCGCGCATCGGAGGCACTGCGTCGCAGTCGCAGTCGACCGCCAGCCTGGCGCCTTATCCCGCGTCTCTCGTCGGCGCCGGACTACTCCAGGAGGTGTTCGACTTCGGCCGAATCGGGGCCCAGCGTGCAGCGGCGGACGATCTGGTGACGGTCGAGAAGCACCGTACCGATGTGGTACGGCTCGACATCGACTTCGGCGTGGAGGAGGCCTACTTCTCGGTCCTCGCGGCCAAGGCCATCATCGTCGCGACGGACGAGGCCTACACGCGGTCGCGCGTTCACCGAGATCTGGCCAAGCGCGGGGTGGACTCCGGCCTACGGTCGCCGATCGAGCTGACGCGCGCCGAGGCGGACCTGGCGCGCTTCGACGTGGGACGGATCAAGGCTCGCGGAAGCCTGGCGCTCGCGCAGAACGTCTTCGCAGCCGCGATCGGGGCGCCCGATCCCGCCATCGATACCTCGGGTGAGGCCCCCCAGCCATCCGACATGCCGACGATGGCCCAGGCAGTCCAGATGGTCGAGGCGCGCGATCCTTTTCTGGCAGAGGCAATTGCGGCTCTCAAAGCATCGGAGCAGAAGACGCGCGCGGTGGGCGCAGAGCTCCGTCCCGATCTGTCGCTCACTGCAACACTTACTGGACGAGCGGGTGGGGCCCCGCCCAGCTCGTCGACGCAGCCGACCCCCAGCGGTGGTGGCTGGCTGCCCGACGTTCCGAACTGGGACGCCGGGCTCGTGCTCTCGTGGCCGCTCTTCGACGGGACGATCTCCGCGCGCCGCGACGCCGCTCGCGCTTCTGAGCAGGTGCGTCGCGACGAGATCGACGTCGCACGCGAGCAGGAGGTCGCCCGCGTCCGCCAGGCCTACGTGCAGGTCGGGGTGGCCCGGTCCGCGCTGGTCGCGCTCGAGAACGCCGTCCTCGCCGCACACGCCAACTACGACCAGGCCGACGCGCGCTTCAAGGCCGGCATCGGCAACGCCGTCGAGCTGGCCGACGCCGAGGCGGTCCGCACGGACGCCGAGATCCAGCGCGCGCTGGGTCAGTTCGAACTCGCGCAAGCCCGTGCCGCCTTCGGCCGTGCGATCGCCGAGGGACTGTGATCCCCCAGGAGCCCCACACCGTGAACGTCGATACGAACCCCCAACAAGCGGGGCCCTTGCATGGACCGGCATTGCGCCAGCCACGGCGGCTGGCGGTGCCCATCTTCATCGTCGTGGGCGTCATGGTCGTCCTGGCGATCGGTGCGGTCCTCATCCGTCGCGCCGAGTCCAAGGTCAACGACGTGGCGCTGTCGGCGACGGCGAAGCCCGTGACCGTCGTCGGAGCCCTGGGCACGACCTTTCGCGAGACGCGCACGTACATCGGAACGTTGCGGCCCTGGATCGAAGCGCAGGTCGGTCCGCAGTTCGTCTCGGCCTACGTCGATACCGTGCTCGTGCGGCCGGGTGCCTTCGTCAAGCGGGGGGAGGTGCTGGCCACGCTCGACTGCCGCAACGCGAGCGCCTCCAACCAGGCCGTGGCCGCGGAGGCGCGGGCCATCGACGCGCGTCAGCGCGCGGTCGCCGACGAGTCGGCGCGCTTGAAGACGATGCTCGACGGGGGCTTCGTCTCGCCCAACGAGGCGGAGGTCAAGGAGGCGCAGGCCGCGTCCGAGATGGCACAGCTCGCGTCGCAGCGGGCGAAGATGATGGGCTCGACCCTCGAGGTGAACGACTGCATCCTGCGATCCCCGTTCGACGGAGAGATCGCCACGCGCACCATCGACCCCGGGGCGTTCGTGCGCCCGGGCACGGCCATCGTCTCCGTCGTCGACCGGACCACGGTGCGGATGAACATCGACGTGCCGGAAGGGGACTTTGAGATCGTCGCCCCCGGCGCTTCCCTCGCCGTGCGCGTCATCGCGACTGGAGAGACGTTCTCCGCCACGGTGTCGCGACGCTCGCCGAGCGCCGACGCCGACACGCGAACCGTGCATTGCGAAGTGGACATCCCGGATCCGAAGAGGCACCTGCCGGTCAACACGACGGGCGAGGTGCGCATCGAGGTCGGTCAGCCTCGTCCGGCCACGGCGGTCCCGCTCGACTCCGCTTCGATCAGCGGGGCGAAAGCCGTCCTCTTCGTCGTCGAAGGGGGCAAGGCGCACAAGGCCACCTTCCGCGTGGAGGGTGAGCTCGGAGGAACCCTTTTCGTCGACACGTCGCTGAAGGCGGGAACACCCGTCGTCAGCGAGGGACGGGCCATCCTGGCCGACGGCGACGCGGTGAACGCGAAGCAGGTCCCATTCGCCCTCGGCGGCGCGACCGCACCCGCCAAGGAGTCGTCGCCATGACCGGGCTCTCGCTCCGCAACCCGATCGCGGTCCTGATGATCTGCATCGGGCTCGTGGTGTTCTCGCTCGTCGTCACCCCACGCATGGCGGTCGACACGTTCCCCGAGCTCACGCCGCCCGTTCTCATCATCGGAACGCTGTCGCCCGGCCTCGGAGCCAAGGACGTGGAGAAGACGATCAGCTGGCGACTCGAGAAGTACGTGAGTGCGACGCCAGGCGTGGACCACGTCGAGAGCCTCTCGCGCAACGGCTTCAGCGTCATCTACGTATGGCTCAAGTGGGGGACGGATCTCAACGCGGCCCAGACGCTGGTGCAGTCCCAGGCGGGCTTCGCGATGGCGGCGATCCCCAAGTCGCTCGGCGTCCTGCCGCCCTTCGTGCTGCAGTACGACCCGTCCAACGCGCCCGTATGCGAGGTCGTAGTCAGCGGGGCCGGGTACACGGGGCCACAGCTCTACGACTACGCCTTCAACTACATCGAGCCGCTGCTCGAAGGTATCTCCGGCGTCGCGAGCGCCGCTCCGTACGGCGGGCAGATGCGGCAGATCAACGTGGTCGTCGACCCGGTCAAGGCGCAGGCGCGACGGGTGACGGCGGGTGACATTGCCGCGGCGGCCGCCCGGTCGAACGCGCTGCTCCCCACGGGGGAGCTGCTCGCTCCCCGCTTCGACGCGAACGTCTACACGAACGCCATCCCCAAGCGCGTCGAGACCATTGGGGAGGCCACGGTGAAGGTCGTCGGCGACAAGCCCGTGCTCATCCGGGACGTCGCCCGTGTGGAGGACGGCGGGACCCCCCAGACCGAGTCCGTCGCGGTCAACGGCAAGGACGCCGTCTACCTCTCGGTCCTGCGTATCCCCGGCGGGAACACGATCGAGATCGTCGACGCCGTGAAGAAGATCGTGGAGGGCTTGCACGACTTGCCGCCGGGGATGCAGGCCAAGGTCTACTTCGATCAGTCGACCTTCGTGCGCGGCGCTTACCACGGTCTGAAGAAGGAGATCGTCCAGGCGCTGATCCTCATCGCGATGGTGATCCTGCTCTTCCTCCAGAGCGTCCGCGGGACGATCATCGTCTCGGTCGCCATCCCGCTGTCGTTCGCGATCACACTCATCGTGCTCTACGCGACGGGGCAGACGCTCAACGCATTCACCTTGGGCGGGCTGACGCTCGCGATGGGGCGCCTGGTCGACGACGCCGTCGTGGTCCTCGAGGCCATCCACCGGTACCAGCGCATGGGGATGAGCACGGCGGAGGCCGCACTGAAGGGGACCAATTCGGTCGCGCTCCCCGTGCTGGCTTCCACGCTGACGACCATGGCTGTGCTTCTGCCGGTGGTCCTTCTCGCGGGCCTGGCTCGAAAGCTCTTCGCGCCGCTCGCCATCACGGTCGCGGTCGCGATGATTGCCTCGTACTTCGTGAGCATGGCGGTGACGCCAGTCGCGTGCAGGTACTTCCTCGGCCATGCGGAGCATGGGCGGTTTGGTAGGGCGGTAGAGTCGTTTATCGACCGCGTGGCCGAGGGCTACTCGCGCACCCTGAGGATCGTCCTCCCCTACCGCGCGACGGTCATCGCGGCCTCGCTGGTCCTGGTGGTGGGGGCGGGCTGGACGGCATCGCGCCTGCCGAGCACCTTCTTCCCCGAGATCGACGAATCCATGGACACGCTCTACGTGCGCCTGGCTCCCGGCATCTCGGTGACGGACGCCGCCGCGACGATGGCCGAGATGGGCCGAGCCATCACGCGGGGGCTGCCCCCGGACACCGTCGAGATGTCGATCGCCAACAACGGCATGCCGCAGAACGCGCGCGCGCTTCTCACGAACTCGAACGTGGCGCCCAACACGGGGACGCTTCAGTTGGCCTTCTCCGACGCCGAGCATCGGTCGATCTCCCAGGCCGAGCTTGCAGAGCGCATCCGCGCCATCGTCACGAAGGAGTTCCCGGGGGTCGAGGTGCTCCAGTACCCCGGCGGGCTCGTCGCGAGCGTCTTCGCGAATGGGTACACGGCGCCGTTCGTAGTCGAGGTCCACAACGACAACCTGGCCGAACTCAACGAGGAGGCCCAGGCGGTGGCGGACGTCGCGCGCACCGTCGCGGGTGTGCGCGACGTCAAGGTCTCGCTCCAGAACGACTACCCCGAGGTGCACGTCGACACCGACCGCGAGATGGCGGGCATGGTTGGCACCAGCGAAAAGGAGGCGGCCGAGACCACGCTCGACGCCACACTCGGGAACATCAACACGCCCGGCGTGTGGATCGACGCCAACAACGGGCAATCGTACTACGTGGTGACCTATTTCGACCCGGCGCACGTCCAGGACACCCAGTCGCTCGGTGCGCTTCCGGTGCGCATCAGCGCCACCGGGCTTCCGGTCCTCCTGCGCGCCTACGGGGACATCCGTCGCGCGCTCGGACCCGTCTCGGTGGAGCGCAACCACCTGGAGCGCGTGGCGCACATCCTCATGCAGACCGAGCGGCGCGACATCGGCTCGGCTGCGGACGATCTCGAGCGCGCGCTGCACCGCGACCCCCGCACCCAGCACGTCGAGTGGCGCTACGTCGGTCAGGTGGACCTGATGCGCACGACGTTCGGCGGTCTGGGCCGCGCGCGCGGCCACGCCCGGATGGTGGTGTTCATGATCATGGCGTCGCAGTTCAAGTCGCTCCGCCTGCCGTTCGTCATGCTGTTCACCATCCCCGTGTCCCTGGTCGGAATCGTGCTCGCGCTCATGGCGGCAGGCCAGGGCTTCTCCATCACCGCCCTCATGGGCATCCTCATGGTCATCGGGATCGCCGTTTCCAACGGCATCCTCCTCGTTGATGACGCGAATCGCCGTTACAGCGACGAGGGAGCTGAGAAGATCGACGCCATCGTCGCCGCCGCTCGGTCACGGTTCGTGCCCATTGCGATGACCAGCCTCGCGACGGTCATCGGCCTCATCCCCACCGCCGTGGGCCTGGAGCGCGGCTCGGAGGCCAACCAGCCGCTTGCCCTCGCAGTCGTCGGGGGGCTCACCTCCTCGACCATCCTGTCGCTCTTCCTCGTGCCGGTCATGTTCATGTTCTTCGCGAAGCGTGCACCGGCGGAGGACGGGGCACACGCGCCCGCGCCTCCGCTCGCCGGAGCGCACGCGTGATTGCCCGCGTCCTCGTCGCGCTGGACGGTTCTCCGCGCGCGCCGGGCGTGTTCGACGCGGCCGCCGAGATCGCGGCTCGCTTCAGCGCGATCCTCTTTCCATTTCGTGCGCTCTTCGTTCCGCCCGAGTGTCCGGCGGCCGCGGCAGGGAGCCGCGCGGACGCGCTCCCGGACCATCTGTCCAAGGTCGCCATCGACGAGCTGTTGCGACTTGCCGCACGGCCCGCGCCGCTCGGGGTCAGGATCGACGCGCCAACCGTTCGCCTCGGCACCCCATGGCGGCTCATCATCGAGCTCAGCGACGAACTCGACGTGGACCTCATCGTCATGGGTAGTCACGGGTACCACACCCTCGATCGCATCCTCGGTACGACCGCCGCGCGTGTCGCGAATCTCGCGCAGCGCCACGTGTACGTCGTGCACGACCGTTCCGACCGAACCGTACCTCTCGACCGGTCAAGCTCACCCTACCGCCAAACCGGAACTCGAGGCCGTTGATGTTGTCCTCCACAATTACCGACTCTCCGAGCCGTTCGTCCGCAGAGCGAAGGACTCCCCATACGTGGCCCACCGTCTGGGACACGACGACGAGCGACCGGGTCGTCGCGCGTCGTAGAACGGCGCTCGTCATCCTGGAGACCCGCGATGTGTGGGCCTTCGAGGCGAAAGATCGCCTGTGCTTCGTTCACTCGACGCGAGGCTGCTTCGACGTAGACCTGTCGCTTCTGGAGATAGAGCAGGCTCTCGGCGGCTCCTTCATTCGCATCCACCGCCGATGGCTCGTCAATGTGGCGAACATCCGCGAGTTGCAGGGCGGCTATCGTGGTTGTCGTCTGTGGGTTGCGAGCCGCGCAGCCGAACGTGGTACGGGCGTGCGTATCCCCGTCGCCAGGGAGGCTGTACGAAGCGTCAAACGAAGGCTGTTGGAGGGCACGGTCGGCCTCCGGCAAAAGCGGGTGGTGTAACGAGGTCGGATCTCAGCGGAACCCTGCGAGTTGGCCTCCGAAGTGCACGGGCGCCAGTCATGAGCCACCTATTCCACGCGCGATCGACGCCGCACTTGCTCGGCCCATGCATGGCACTCCTAACCGCGTGTCACCCGGTGCCTTCCCAAACCGTCAGCGCGGACCCTCCTGCGCAGGCCGCCGTGAGTCGCGACGCGGCAGCCATTCAAATCGCGAATGCTCGCTGCGACCACGAGGTGGCGTGCGGTGCGGTCGGGGCTGGTCGCACGTACGCGGCGCGCGACGAGTGCGCCAGTGAGTTGCTCCGAAGCGCGCAGGAGGACTTGGCAGCCAAGCCCTGTACGGTTGGGATCGCGGCTCGACTCGTTGATGATTGCACGGCCCGGCTGCGCGTCGAGAGCTGCCACCCCCTGTCTACCTTGACGCGGATGTACGCATGCCGCCCGACCGGCCTTTGCCTGCAGACCACCACGGAATTCACTTCGTCCGATGTTTACGGTGAGTGAACCGAGAAGTTCGGTGGGCTGAAGGCGAAAAGGGTGCGTGCAGTTCAGCCCATGCAGCCGGTGTCGACGTAACAGCGCCCGCTGCAGCACTGGTTGTCCCACCGACACTCGGTGCCTCCCTTCCAGCACTGCGCCTTTGGGTCCTGCTCCCTCATCATCGCGGATTGCGTGCTCGACGCGCCGCAAGCCGCGAGGGCTGCGACGATCAAGATGGGTCCGAGGACCCGAGCTGTCCATCTCATTGGGCTGCCTCCGAGTCCGGTGGCGACGCATACGCCGTGCCATTCGCAGCCGCCAAAGCCAATGTTCCCGTATAGGAGTGGGGTCGCGGACTTTTTCCGGTGCGACACGGAAATTCTCCGTCTTTCACGCGCGCACCGACCCCACCGCCGACGATGAGCCACAGCAGTCTGATCGGCGCCCCTCGTGGCTGGGGATCCGTTCGGACATACGGCGTCAGCCGCGATGCTCCACCTGCTCGAGGACGCGGACCAACGCATCGAGACGGAACGGCTTGGTCAGGAACTGGAATGCTCCGCGCTGCGTGGCTTCGAGCGCGGTGTCGAGACCGCCGTACCCCGTCATCAAGATGACGGTGCGCGACGGGTCCAGGTCCATCGACGCGCTCAAGAGATCGAAACCGTTGACGTCCGGCATTCGGAGATCCGTCACGAGCACGTCCACTCGACAGGTGCGCAAGACTCGCAGCGCTTCTTCTCCGGAGGACGTGGCTGTCGCCTCGTAGCCTCGATCGCAGAGATGGTCCGCGATCATTTCGGCCATCTCCGGTCGGTCGTCGACCACCAGAACGCGCATGAGGTGTCCCTCGACCATGTCGTATGGGACGTACGCAATGCACGCGCCAGGGCGCAGCGCCGCCCGATTGAGGGTCACGACAGACAATCGAGAGCCCGCCTCCCAGTCGTCTAGCGGATTCCGCCCGGAATTTTTCCGCTAAAGGCCCGGAATTTTTCCTGTCAGGTAGCACTTCCGCGAGGCCTTTTCGCGGGTTCTAGCGTTCGGCCCGAGGCAGGGGACTTGAAACGTGCCGATCCATGAACAAGGACGAGTCGCGTGGTTTCGGGAGGATGGCTCCCGAGAGGCAGCGGCAGGTCGCCAGCAAGGGAGGCAGGGTTGCCCACGAGCGCGGGCGGCCACACGAGTTCACCAGTGAAGAGGGGCGGGCCGCAGGCCGCAAGAGAGGTCAGCTGGTGAGCCGTGATCGCGCGCACATGGCCGAGATTGGGAGGCGAAGGGGCCTCGCAAGGCGTCGTCGCCGCGTCTCTCAGGCCACGCCGTCGCCCATCCGTCGCTCAGAAGATGAAGAACCCGGAGAGCTGCGCACGGTGATTGATGGCGTGCGCGCCATCGACGTACTGCGTGTTGAAGTTCGCGTACTCGGCGCCAACGCGGACCGAGGGTGTGGGGTCGACGAAGAGGTTCACGTCGAACCAGTCGTAGACGGAGGTCAGCTTCGTCGCTGTGCCGTAGAGGTGCATGTTGTCCGAAAACATGTGCGAGTAGTTCCCCGATATCCACATCTTGCCGTCGAGACAGTACTGCGCACCGAGCATGTACGACTGCCACTCGATGGAGTGCAGAGTGCCGTTCGCGTCGTAGGTGACGATGCCGTTGTCGATGTCGGCGGCAAATGGCGTGCTCGCCGTCCCGGCCGGGGAGCCCGCAGGCGGCGCAAAGGCGGGGGTCGGCTGAGGCGGAGGAGGTGGAGGGGCGGGCTCGGAGGTCTGCGCGAGGGCGATCGCGGGGAATACGAAGGCGAGCAAGACCAACGACGTGGCGAGAGATCGGTTCAAGGTGGACCCCGTTTCGTGGGGACCACACTGGGCAACGTCACGTGACAACCACGTGACGCTTCGGGAGAGAGTCAGAGGAGCGCGGAAGGTCGGCGCCGCGGGTCCTAGGGCAAACCGCAGCCTCCCCGGGCGGGCCACACCGGCGACCACGCAATCACGTCCCCGCTGGCCAGGGCCGCCTGTCGCGCGCGGCACGGCCAGCCGGAGTAGTAGTGCTCCACCCAGCGCTGCGCCTGAGAGTCGTCACGTACGCGCGACGGTGCCGGCCCGGTGCTCGTCGCCGGACCCGCCTCGCGGCGACAAGGTGGCTGACGGTAGCGAAGCGGCCCTGGATCCGAGTCGAGGAGCCGTCCGCACGAATCCTGCCCATTGGCGATCACATCGTGCACCCGTGCGTCGACGATCCTCGTTCCGCCCAGCCCCGGAGCGTTCGCGAGCCCTGGGTGCACCGTCGTTGCGCACCCAACCGAAGCGAACCACAACGCAAACGCAATCATCGCCTGGCGCATCGGAGCCTCCTACTGCAGCTCGAGCGGAGGCCCCGATAGAGGGGGACCTCCTTGCGGTCTTGCTAGGTACGCAAGGCGAGTGCCGAGGGAGCCATCGGCGGAAGCGCGTGGACGGTTCACCTCCTTGGGGTCGCCCGCCTTGCCGGAAATTTTCCGTATGCCCCACGGAAATTCTTTCGTCCCCAAGGATCGCCGTCGTCCTGCCGACGGGCAACTCACAGGGAGGAGCATCCCGCCGCCTCGGTGACCGTGCTCCATGCGAGCATCGCAGCGCGACCATGAGGACTCCGGGAGAAGGAAGGACTGCGCAGCTGGCGCGCTACTTCATCGCTATCCTCGGCGTCGGAGCACTCGGTGGCGGTTTCGCAATCGGCTTCCGGGCGGCGCTGAGGGAGGCGCTGCTCTTCGTCTTCCACCAGCGGGATATCCTCGCCTCGTTTCACGCCCTGCCCGTCTTGTGGCGAGTACTCGTCCCGGCCATCGGCGGCCTGGCCGCAGGCCTCCTAGGCATGGTGGCCGCCCGGCGGGCGGGCGGGCACGGGGTCGCAGAGATCATGGAGGCGGTCGCGCTCGGCCGTGGCCAGCCATCGATTCCGATGGCGTTGCTCAAGGGGCTCGGGTCTTTCGCCGCCATCGTCAGCGGAGGATCGATCGGCCGCGAGGGGCCAATCGTTCAGTTCGGATCGGGCACCGGCGCGCTGGTGGGCCACGTCTTGAAGCTGAGCCCAGCCCGGGTCCGCGCGCTCGTCGCTGCCGGTACCGCCGCGGGATTCGCAGCGGCCTACGACGCGCCCATCGCCGCGGTCCTCTTCGTGCTCGAGATCGTCACGGGCTTTCTGGCGCTCGAGGTCCTTCTCCCCGTCCTCGTGGCGACGGCAGTCTCGACGTACCTCACGCGCCTCGGTCTCGGGGAAACACCGATGTACGGGCTGCGTACATTCCGCGTCGTCTCGGCCGGCGAGCTCGGGCTCTACGCCTTCGTGGGCGCGCTTGCGGGGCTCGTCGGCCCTGCGTTCATGTTCGCGCTCGACCGAGGCGAGCGCCTCGCGCGTCGAGCTACGCTTCCGCGTCCCGTGCTCGGCGCGCTCGGAGGCCTGTTGGTTGGCCTGATCGCGGCCCGCCTGCCGGAAGTATGTGGTAACGGCTCGGAGGCCATCAGCCTCATGCTCGACGCTCGCATCGGGGCGGGCATGCTCGCGGTGCTGCTCATCGCCAAGCTTCTGGCGACTGTGACCTCGGTTTCGTCGGGTAGTCCCGGTGGCGTCTTCACGCCTGCCCTCTTTCTCGGGGCGGCACTTGGCGGGCTCGTCGGCGCAGCCGGTCGAGCCGTGGCCCCGTCGTCGCTCGCCCTTGGTCCCCTGCCCGGCGGCTACGCACTGGTGGGGATGGCGTGCCTCGCTGCCGCGACGACGCATGCGCCCCTCATGGCGACCGCGCTCATCTTCGAGTTCACCGGCGATGTCTCGCTGCTGCCCCCGCTCCTGGTAGGAACCGCCATTGCGACCATGGTCGGGCGACGTCTGCGCCCGTTTTCGATCTACACAGAGGAGCTCGAGAGACGGGGTATCCCCTGGCGAGGCAACTTGACGGAGCGGCTGGCGAGGTCCGTGCACGCCGGGGACATCCTGCAGATGGATCCGCCCCAGGTGCGAGCGGACGCCCCGATTGACGATGCGCTCGCGCGGCTCGAACGGGGTCACACTCGCGCTGTCTACGTTCTGGATGAAGGCGGCTTCGTGCGCGCCATCGACCTGCATGCTGCCAAGGTCATCTGGGCTGCGCGGGCGCGCGGGCAGTCGCCACCCGGCGGGCGCGCCGGAGACATCGCGCAACCCGTACCCGTGGCCTCGCCGGGCGACTCGTTGCTCGAGCTGAGCGAGAAGCTGTGGGACGTCGACTGGGGCGAGGTTCCCGTGGTCGCGCCAGGGCCGCCGCCTCGGTTTCTCGGGATCGTCACCCGGCGCGATCTCCTCGGAGCTTTCGATCGGGAGGTTCTTCAGCGCGATGTGCTTGTGACACGCGTCGTCTGGTTCGACGGCCAGCGAGAGGCGGCGGACTACCTGGAGCTCCCCCGAGGCCAGCGCGTGGAGCTCGTCGCGCCCCCGTCGTGGCTACTCGGCCGGGGCGTGGACATCGGCGATCTGCACCGTCGATGCGGCGTCACGGTCCTCGGTGTTCGGGCCAGCGAGGGCACCGGCCTCCTCGAGCCGACGCCCGACCGGCCGCTCTGCGCTGAGGACCGGTTGCTCGTGAAGGGGCTGCCGGAGGCAATCGAAGCCTTCCGTCGACCAGACGGGACTCGCTAGGTGAGGCGAATGGCAAGTCGGCCCAAGGCTGGCGCTGGTGACGACCGAGGCGCCGCGGATTTCGGTCGCCGCTTGGCGGAGAACCTGCGGAACCGGCGCGAGGCGCGGGGGATGTCGCTGGATGACCTTGCGCGGTTCTCGGGCGTGAGTCGCGCGGCGCTCTCGCAGATCGAGACTCGCAAGAGCAACCCCACAGTCGGGGTACTTTGGAAGGTTGCGGTGGGGCTCGGCGTCTCCATCCCCGACCTCATCGGGGCGCCTCGGTCAGAGGTCGTCGTGCTGCGCCGGGCGGAGTCGCAGCTCCTGCGATCGGTCGACGGGAAGTCCGCGAGGCGCCCACTCGTCGCCGCGGGGGCGTTGCCGCCGGTGGCGCTCTACGAGCTGCGCGTCGGCGCGCGGTCCACGCACGTGTCTCACGCGCACTCGCCGGGCGCGCACGAGGTCTTGGTCGTGCTGAGCGGCGTCTGCCGGATCCATGTGGTGGATGAGACGCACGAGCTGGGTGCCGGTGACGCGGTCGCCTTTCCGGCGGACCGGCCGCACTCCTACGAGAACCCTGCGAACAACGAGGCCCGGTACCACGACCTCATCGTCTACGAGCGCTAGTCGCGACTCCCGGTCACCCCAAGAATCCACTCCCCGTCGTGCTGTGCGCATGGCGCGTCGCCTACTCGCAGTCGTCGTCCGAGGCGGGAGGAAGGGGGTTGGTGAACCAGGAGTCAGGCACCTGCGTGAGCGGACGACGAACGGCGGCCGGCGCTTTGGCGGAGGACGACGGCCGCGGAGTCGGAGGGGGCGCCGCCGTGCTCGCGGTGCGCTGGGGCTGCGCCATGGCGGGCAGTCTGGGCAACGGGCCCGCACGCCAGGGTCTCGCGGCTCCAGCCGACGGTTCGTGCTCCGGGAAGTACTCCTCCGGATCCAGCGTCGGAGAGCGCCCCGTTCTCCGCAGCCGTGCACCGCTCGGGGTGATGTACTGGGCGTAGAGGTACCGGATCGTCTCGTGCGTCTTGCCCGACTGCAGGACGACCTCGGCGTGCGAGAGGCCGGCGGCGAACCACGCGGTGATCTGGCGCGTCTCGGCGCCGGTGACCCGCTCGATGCCCTCGGACTCGTCCGACTTTGGCCGCGCACGGCGCTGGGGCTTCTTGCCGGCCTTCTGGCGCTCGATGGCAAGCTTCCAGACGGTGTCGATGTCGAACCAGCGGACGCCATTCGCCTGGACAACGGCCGGCCGAAGGATCCCCTGTTCCTCGAGACGGCGCACCTCCCGCCTGTCGATGCCGAGAATGGCGGCCACGCCCGAGCGCCCGGTCAGGTGGGCCGCGGGTGGCTTGTGGCGGCCACCCATCGCGCGTTTGGGGGCCTTGTTCACGGGGTCGAGCGGTGCGTTCATCAGGACCTCCACGAAGTGACGCCGCGGAGTGCGGCGCGATGTGGATGGACCCTACGACACGGTCGTGACACCGGCTGTCACTTGCGAACCAGCCTCCGAAGAAAGTTAGCGGGGGAGCCAGCGGGACGTTGCGTGCCGGCGTCGGAGGGCAATTGTGCGCGTAAGCGTCGAGAACAGCTCGCCCAGTAGCGGGACAATGTAGCGGGACAAGGAGGGCAACCCCTTCGCCCCCCGGGAACGCCCCCCTTGCGAACCACTTCGGTCGCTCGCACCTGAGCGGAGCAACCGGCGAGGACCCCATGGCACCCACGACCACCGCGCTGGCGACGCTCGAGCCGCCCCCCCGGCGAGACGCGCTCGCTCGCGCCCACGATCCTATCGACCAGCTGTCCAGGAAGCTCCCACGGTGCCCGCCGGGGCTCGATCCGATGCCCGTGCTCCTCACGGTGCCCGAGGTCGCGGTCGTCCTGCGCACCACCCGCAAGGCGATCTATGCGATGGCCGAGCGCGGGCAGCTCCCCGGCGTCACCCACATCGGCCGGCGTTTGTTCGTCCGCTGGGATGACCTAGTCTTCTGGCTCGACGAAAGACGAGCGGCATCGCCCGGAAGGTCACGGCGATGACGGTCAAGATCAGAGAGTGGAAGAAGGGCAAGAACGTGGGCTTCGAGGTC
>JBEKGQ010000036.1:0-18443 GCA_050012715.1 Polyangiaceae bacterium | reverse complement strand
CTCTGCGGGCCCGCCGCGAGGACATCCCGGCCCTCGTGAGGAACATCCTCTCGAAGTCGCGCGGCGCCGAAGGGCTCGTGCCGAGCGAGCGGACCATGGAGTGGCTGCTCCAGCACGACTGGCCGGGCAACGTACGGGAGCTCCGCAACCTGCTGGAGCGTGCCGCCTACATGTCCGCCGCGGCGGGCAGCCGCGAGCTGCTCCTGCCGTCGCTGCCGACGGGGGGAGGGGACGCGGCGGAGGGCTTCTTCCGCTTCTCCCTCACGGAGACGTACCGCGAGGCGCGAACCCGGGTCGAAGAGGAGTTCGAGCGCCGCTACGTGGCGTGGCTGCTGGCCCGGCACGGGGGGAATCTCAGCGCCGCGGCGCGCGCGGTCCAGATGGATCGCAAACACTTGCACGTCCTCGCGCGAAAGCACGGCCTGCGGGGCGACCTGGAGGAGTAAGCTCTCCGGCCTCGGAGGCGACGGATGAAATCGGAACTGCGCGCGGTCATCGGATTCGCGCTGCTCGGGGTGCTGCTCGTCATCGTCGCGGTGCTCGTGACGCGAAGCTTCCCGCCGCCCGACGCGGTGGGGTCGCTCCCGGCCGTGACTCCCGCGGCCGCGTCGCCCTCGCCTCCGTCGGTTCCCTCCGCTCCGCCGTCACCCGACACGGTGCCGCGGATCATGCAGACTCCGTCGCTGTCGAGGACGCAGATCGCGTTCGTCTACGCGGGCGAGATCTGGACGGCGCCGCGCGAAGGCGGTGAGGCCCGGCGGCTCTTCACGGGACAGCTCCACAACGGGCACCCCTTCTTCTCGCCCGATGGCTCGCAGATCGCCTTCGCCGGCGTGCTCGACAACAACGTCGACGTCTACGTGATCCCGGCGGCCGGCGGCGAGGCGCGGCGCCTGACGTACCACCAGACGACGGACATTCCGGTCGGGTGGACGGCGGACGGCAAGAGCATCCTCATGGAGTCGTGGCGCGACACCGCCCGCGATCTGCCCAAGCTCTTCGAGCTCTCGACGGAGGGCGGGTTCCCCGAGGAGCTACCGCTCCCCTCGGGCACCAGCGGGAGCTTCTCGCCCGACGGCAAGCGCATCGCGTACGTCCCGCACATGCTCTGGGAGCAGGCGTGGCGCAAGTACCGGGGCGGGCAGGCGACCCCCATCTGGATCGCCGATCTCGACACTTCGCACATCACGAAGGTGCCCCGGGTCGACTCGAGCGACCGCGATCCCATGTGGGTCGGCAACACGGTCTACTTCGTCTCCGACCGCAACGGGCCCTACACGCTCTTCGCATACGACGTGAGCAGCGCGGCGGTGCGCGAGCTGGTCCACAACCCCGACGGCCTCGACGTCCGCAGCGCCCAGGCGGGGCCGGGCGCGATCGTCTACGAGCAGCTCGGCGAGATCCACCTCTACGACCTCGCCTCGGGGGCCACGCACAAGGTCCCCATCACCATCTCGGCGGAGCTGCCCCAGGTGCGTCCGCGCTTCGAGCACGTCTCACCGGATCAGATCCTCCACGCCGCGGTCTCGCCGACGGGCAAGCGCGTCCTCTTCGAGGCCCGCGGCGAGATCCTCGCCGCCCCCGCCGACAAGGGCGACGTGCGGAACCTCACCCGCAGCCCGGGGGTCGCCGACCGGGATCCGGCGTGGTCGCCCGACGGCAAGTGGATCGCGTGGCTCTCCGACGCGGACGGCGAGTACGCGCTCTACTTCCGCGCGCCCGACGGCCTCGGCCCGGAGAAGAAGATCGACCTCGGGACGCCGCCGTCGTTCTATTACGCGCCGACCTGGTCGCCCGACAGCAAGAAGATCACCGTCGTCGACAAACGGCTGAACCTCTGGCTCGTCGACATCGATCACCCGACGCCGATCAAGGTCGACACCGATCGCTTCGACGAGAACTTCTTCAGCCCCACGTGGTCGCCCGATTCGCGGTGGATCGCCTACCAGAAGCTCCTCGCGAACCACCTGCCGACGCTCTTCGTCTACTCGCTCGAGGACCGGTCGATTCACCAGGTGACCGATGGGCGGAGCTCGGCCTCGAGCCCTCACTTCGACCGCGGCGGCAACTACCTGTGGTTCCTCGCCTCGACCGACGTGGCCCTCGCCGCGACGAACACGATGACCGCGATGGGCAAGCCCGTGACGAGCAACGTCTACGGCATCGTGCTGCAGAAGGACCACGCCACGCCGGTCCCGCCCGAGAGCGACGAGGAGAACAGCGACGCGGGTGCGCCTGGCGGCAAGGGCGGCCCCGGCAAGGGCGGCGCCGGGGGCGAGAAGGGGGACAAGGGCGACAAGGGGGGCAAGGGAGAGAAGCCCGACAAGGCGGACGCCAAGCCGCCCGAGCCGGTCAAGATCGACTTCGACGGCATCGACCAGCGCATCGTCGCGCTCCCGATCGACCGGGCGAACTACGTCGACCTCCAGCCGGGCGCCGAAGGGGTGCTCTTCGTGCTGTCGGCGCCGGTCGCGTTCGCCGACGAGGACTACCTCGAGTTCAACGAGGAACACCCGCGACCGCTGGAGGTGTCGCGCTTCGACCTGAAGAAGCGGAAGCTCGTGCCCTTCATCGAGAAGCTCGACGCGTCGTGGACCGGCGTGGCGACGTTCCAGGTGACGGCGGACGGCAAGAAGGTCCTCTACGAGAAGGACAAGAAGTGGTTCCTGGCCGACGCCGACGAGCCGCCGAAGGACGGCGACGGGATGCTCAAGTCGCTCGGCGGGCTCGAGGTGTGGGTCGACCCGCGCGCCGAGTGGCGGCAGATGTACCACGAGGTCTGGCGCATCGAGCGCGACTTCCTCTACGACCCGGGCTTCCACGGGCTCGACCTCGGCGCCGCGGAGAAGCTCTTCGCTCGGTTCCTCGACGGGATCGGGGGGCGCGACGATCTGAACCTCCTCTTCCGGGAGGGGCTCGGCAACCTGGTCCTCGGCCACACCCGCGCCTACGGCGGCGCGTCGCCACGCGAGGACTCGGTGAGCGCCGGGCTCCTCGGCGCGGACTACACGATCGAGGAGGGACGCTACCGCTTCGCGAAGATCCTGAAGGGCGAGAACTGGAACCCGGGGATGCGGGCGCCGCTCACGACCCCGGGCATCGACGTGAAAGAGGGCGAGTTCCTGCTCGCGGTGAACGGCGAAGAGCTGAAGGGGACCGACGACGTGAGCCGCCTCTTCCTCGGCCGTGCCGGCAAGCAGACGGTCATCACGGTGGGCCCGAAGTCGAGCATGAACGGCTCGCGTCAGGTGACGGTCGTGCCGGTCGGCTCGGAGTCGGGCCTGCGCCTGCGGCGCTGGATGGAGGAGTGCCGCCAGAAGGTGGACGAGATGTCCGGCGGCAAGGTCGGCTACGTGTACATCCCGGACACCGCGGGCGGGGGCCTGACGAACTTCAACCGCTACTACTTCTCGCAGGTCGGCAAGGACGCCGTCATCCTCGACGAGCGGTTCAATCACGGCGGGCAGATCGCCGACTACATCGTGGACATCCTCAAGCTGACGCCGCTCATGGGCGCGATGACCCGCGAGGGGGAGGACGTCATCCTCCCGCAGCAGGCCATCTACGGGCCGAAGGTGATGCTCGCCAACCAGATGTCCGGGTCGGGGGGCGACGCGCTTCCGTGGCTCTTCAAGAAGGCGGGCATCGGACCGCTCGTGGGCGTGCGCACGTGGGGCGGTCTGGTGGGTATCGGCGGCTACCCGCGCCTCATCGACGGGGGCGAGGTGACCGCGCCGCGGTGGGCGCTCTACGGGACGAAGGGCGAGTTCGAGGTGGAGAACAAGGGTATCGCGCCCGACGTCGAGGTGGAGCAGGATCCGGCGCTCGTCCGGCAGGGGCACGACCCGCAGCTCGAGCGCGCGGTGCAGCTCGCCCTCGACGCGCTCGCCAAGAACCCGCCGCCGAAGCTGGCGCGGCCGCCGTACCCGAACTACGGACCGCGCCTTCCCAAGCTCCCCTAGGGCTAGAAGTCGCCGATCAGGCCCGCGGGCGTGATGGCGAGCCCGGTCCTCTTGGGCCCCGTCCCGGAGGACAGCCACCAGAGGGTGAGGCCGCCGCCCACGAGCACGCCGCCGGCGATGAAGAGAGCGGTCGAGACGTCCGCCGAGCTCTTCGCGCCGCGCAGGGTGCTCGCGCTGCCCTCGTTCGGGCAGACGTTCTCCGGACACCCGGCGTCGTTGCGCTGGTTCATGGCGACGACGCCGAAGGCGGCGCCGAAGGCGGCGGCCACGACGCCGGCACCGGCGGTGACGAGGCCCGTCGTTCGCCACGGGCCGGGCGACGGCGGCAGCGGAGCCGGGACGATCACCGCGTCGCGGGGTGGCGGAGGTGCGACCGGCGGAGGCGCGGGGAGATCCTCCAGCCGCGGGATCGTGACCGCCGTCGTCGCGCCGTCGGCCTTCGTCTCCACCGTCGTCGACCAGGTCGTCTTGCGGGGCGCGGACGCCTGCAGCGCGTGCGGTCCGGGCTCCACCGCGAACGGCACACCCAGCCCGGCGGGTCCCAGCTCCACCGCGTCCAGGCGAATCACGGCATCGGCGGGCAGCCCGCCGTCGGCGACGACGCGCAGCTTGGGCACGATCCCGTCGACGCGGGCGACCTCTCGCTCCACGTCCGCGGCGCGCTCGTCACCCGTCGCGCGCGCGAGGTTCAGCGCCTGCTGCCATCGCCCGTACGCGCTCACCAGGCGGTGCTCGTGCTCCTCGCACTCCGCCAGCTTGGCCAGCGCGCCCACCGTCGGCTCGAGGCGCGCACTCTCCGCGAGCTTCGGGCAAGCCGACGCATAGTCGCCGCTCTTCATCAGGTCGCGCCCGGCGTTGAACAGCTCCGTCGCGGCCGCCCGGTCGGCGCCGTCGCTCGCCGCCGCCGGCGCCGCCGCTGCCGCCCAGGACGACGCGATGAGGATCGCCGCCCGCCACCGCCGGTTCATTGGCGGTCGAACCGGTCCACCGGCGGGGAGGCGCTCGCCGCGATGGTCGCAGAGGAGGTGGCGGCCGTAGGTACGGTCAAGGGACGCAGGCGACCCGGGACGACGAGTGGCGTCGCGGTCGGTGCCGGCGGCTGCGTAGTGGCCGCAGCAACCGTGTTCGTGGTCGCCGCCGATGCCATCGTCGTCGCGAGCGGCGCCTCGGCTGTGGGCGGCGCGCTCGGCGCCACCGCGGGAACCACCGTGGCGCCAGGGATGGCCGTCGTCGTCATCGTCGCGACGGTGGGGGGCGCGCCGCGTCCCTTCGTCGCGCCCCAGGCTCCCAGCATGACGCCCGCGACGACGAGGACCACGGCTCCCACGGCCACCCGCACGCGTCCGGTCGCGAGCGTTCGCGGCTGCGCCGCGGTCCCGACGAGGGACGTCGGGCTCGAGGCGGGCCGCTCACTGGCCCGCTTCGCGTGGGCCGACACGGGCGTCTCCGGCACCGTCGACGCCATCGGGCTGCGCAGCATCGGCGAGCGATCCGAGACCGGCATCTTCTCCGGCGAGGCCATGAAGACGAGCGCCCCGGGCGCCGGGTCCTCCTCGTAGTGCGCGCGATACGCCTGCTTGACGGCGTCGCGCATCGCCGCCGCGCTGGGCCAGCGGCCCGCCCGGTCGAACGACAGGGCGCGATCGACGATCGTGGCCACGTCGGGTGGGACCTCGGGCACGACCGATCCGAGCGGCCGCGCGGCCCGGGTCGCCGAGAGGACCATCTGCTCCTGCGGCGACTTCGCCGGATGCACCGGGCCGCCGGTCGCGAGGGTGAACATCGTCGCGCCGAGGGCCCACAGGTCGGTCAGGCCGTCGATCTCCGCCGACCGACCCATGGCCTGCTCGGGCGCCATGAACGCCGGCGTCCCGAGCGCGAGCCCGCTCAGGGTCGCGAGCTCCGACCCGACCTCGCGCATCCGCGCCACGCCGAAGTCGAGCACCTTGACGTGCCCCGTGCGCGTGAGGAAAAGGTTCGACGGCTTGATGTCGCGGTGCACGATGCCCTTGGCGTCGGCCGCGGCGAGCACCTCGAGGACCTGATACGCGACCGCCAGCACGGCGCGCGCCGGGAGCTTTCCGCCCAGCCGATCGCAGGCCTCGGCGAGCGTCTCCCCCTCGAGGAGCTCCATCACCAGGAACGCGGCCGTGCCGTCCTCGGTGACGTCGTCGTCGAGCACCGCGACCGCCCCCGGGTGCTCCACGGTGTTGGCGACGTAGCCCTCGCGCATGAACCGCGTACGCACCTCCTCGAGGACCGAGAGCTCGGTGTGCAGTACCTTCACCGCCACGCGCTTGTTGTTTCGATGCGTCGCGGCGTAGACGGACGCCATTCCGCCGACCCCGAGCAGCCGGTCCACCCTGTACTTGCCGTTGAGCGTCGTCCCGATTCGCGCGCGCGCCCGCTGTTCGATGACGGCGTCGGCCATTGCTCCACGGTTGATATACGCGCTAATGAGCCGCATTCAAGCCAGCCTCCTGACGGAGCCTGGCTCAGACAATCCGCTCGCAAGCTCGCGGGGTATGTTCAAGCCAGCCTCCTGACGGAGCCTGGCTCAGACAATCCGCTCGCAAGCTCGCGGGGTATGTTCAAGCCAGCCTCCTGACCTGACGCCGATGCGGGAACGTTTCTTGGGCCTTCGACGTATCTTCGCGGTCACGCATGGACCTCGAGAGCCGCTCCGCGTTCGTCCTGTCGATCCTCGGCTCGGTCCTGCTCGGCGCCTACCTCGGGAGCGAGCACTACGCGAAGCACCCGCGCGATCCGCACGACTTCGAGCGGATCGACGCGATGGTCCCCATGCGCGACGGCGTGAAGCTCGAGACCGTCGTCTTCGTCCCGAAGGACGCCGGCACCGCGCTTCCCATCCTGCTCCAGCGAACGCCCTACGGCGTACCGAAGGACGAGCTCACGCTGCTCTCGCCGAACCTCGATGCGCTGCGGGCCGACGGGTACATCTTCGCGTTCCAGAGCGTGCGCGGTCGGTTCGGCTCGGAGGGCACGTTCGTCATGATCCGGCCGCCGCACGACCGCGGCGATCCGAAGGGCGTCGACGAGGCCACCGACGCCTACGACACCGTCGACTGGCTCGTGCACCACGTCCCCGGGAGCAGCGGGCGCGTCGGCATCTGGGGGACCTCGTACGCCGGCTGGACGACGCAGATGGCGCTGCTCGATCCGCACCCGGCGCTCGCGTGCGCGTCGGAGCGGGCGTCGCCCTCGGACATGTTCGTCAACGACGACTTCCACCACAACGGCGCCTTCCGCCTGTCGTACGGCTTCGAGTACGCGGCGATGCTCGAGACGTCGAAGGACGCCAACACCGACTTCTCGTTCGACGAGGCCGACACGTTCGACTGGTACCTGCGCCTCGGCGCCCTGTCGCACGCCGACGAGCGGTACTTCCACCGCGAGGTGCCGACGTGGGAGGACTTCGTCGAGCACCCGAACCGCGACGCCTTCTGGGAGCGGCGCGCGCTCGGGACGTACCTCGATCACCCCATCGCGGTGCCGAACCTCCACGTCGCGGGCTGGTGGGACCAGGAGGACTTCGTCGGGCCGGTGGACATCTACTCGCGCGTCGAGCGCTTCGACTCGGCCCACGTGAACGACCTCGTCGTCGGCCCGTGGAACCACGGCGGGTGGGGCAAGGACGGCCGCGACCTCGGGCCCATCGACTTCGGCGCCGACCGCTCGGAGGAGTTCCGCGAGGGGGTCCAGCGGCGGTGGTTCGCGCACTGGCTCCACGACGCGCCCGTGCCGCCGCCGCCGGAGGCGCAGGTGTTCGAGACCGGGAGCAACCGGTGGCGGACCTTCGACGCGTGGCCGCCTCGCTCGGGGACCACGGCGCGCCGGCTCTACCTGCGCGCCGGGTCGAAGCTCTCGTTCGACGCGCCTGTGGACGGGGACGACGCCTTCGATGGCTACGTCTCGGATCCCGCCAACCCGGTGCCGTACCGCCGGCGCCCCATCGGTGCGACGTACCAGGGGCCGGACGAGTGGTCGACGTGGCTCGTCCAGGATCAGCGCTTCGTCGACCACCGCCCCGACGTGCTCTCCTGGTCGACCGACGTGCTCGATCACGACGTGGTGGTCGCGGGTGACATCGTGGCGGACCTCTTCGCCTCGACGACGGGCACCGACGCCGACTGGGTCGTGAAGCTCATCGACGTCCTGCCCGACGGTGCGAGGCCCGAGGCGGACGACGGCGGCGCGCCCGACCTCCGCGGCTACGAGCTGATGATCGCCGACGACGTGCTCCGCGCGCGGTTCCGCGAGAGCCTCGCCGCGCCCGCGCCCGTGCCCGCCGACACGGTCGTCGAGTACACGATCGACCTTCACACGAACGCGCACGCCTTCCAGAAGGGCCACCGCATCATGGTCCAGATCCAGAGCACCTGGTTCCCGCTCATCGACCGCAACCCGCAGAAGTACGTGGAGAACATCTTCCGCGCGAAGGACGAGGACTTCACGCGCGCCGCGCACCGCGTGTTCCGCTCCGCGCGGTCACCGACGAGCGTCGTGCTCCCGGTCCTCGACGCGCCTTAGCGTCGCCGGGCGCACGCGCGCTATTGCGTGCAGCAGATGGTCTCGACGTTCGCCAGGGTGACGTTCGTGGCCGTGGACGTGCCGCTCGCCGCGCAGCTGATGGTCGGCGCCTTCTGCACGTACTCGTACGAGTTGTACGAGCCCGTCTTGCCGTCCGCGGGGTGACAGGCGCCGTCGACCGCGATGTCGTCCTCCGTGGCTCCGCCGGTGGTCGTGCAGTTGTTGCTCGTGAAGAGCTCCATCGTGCCGGTGCAGCTGGCGCTGACGTTGCAACCGCAAGCCGAGCAGGTGAACGTCGCGGCGCCGCCAGCGGTGTGCGAGTGCGTGAAGGGAGCGCCGGGGCAGGTCTGGGCTCCGGACTGGACGATGCAGACCTCGTACGGCGACGCGAGGGTCAGCGTGCACTGGTTGCCGGTGCATCCCGCCGCCGCCTGGCTGTCGGGCACGCAGGTGCGATCCTGCGCCGTGTAGCTGACCGTCCCCGTGGGCGTTCCCGCGCTCGTGCAGCTTCCGCCGGTCGCCGCCGGCGGCGTGTATTTCAGGTCGATCGTCTCGTACGTCACCATCGGGATGTTGCCGGTGTACATGTCCGTGTTGCAGCCCCCGGGCGTGGCGTTCTTCTGCGTGCTCGGGTTCCCGGCGGTCCCGCACTGACCGGCTCCGGGGAGGTTCTGAACGTCGTAATCGACGGTGATCGGCCCGGTCGGACACGTCGGAGCCGACGAGACCGCGCACTGGCCGCACTGGCAGGCGCTCGACGTGTTGGGGCCTTCGTCGAGGTTCGTCGGCGCGGCCATGGCGAAGCCGGTCGGACAGCTCGCGGTGGGCGCCGTCGTGCCGGTCGTGAACGCGACGAGCTGCCAGCTCGCCGGGATGACGTAGCAGTTGTTCGCGGTGGTGCAGGTCGTGCCCGTGTCGACGACGTAGGTGTCCGGCATCGACGAGTCGACGGGGGCGCTCGAGTCGGCGACCGAGCTGTCCTGGGGAGGCGCGGTCGAATCGGGGCCCCCGCTGCCGCTCCCGCTCCCGCTGCTGTCTGCGCTCACCGTCCCATCGGTCGAACCGTCGTCGTCGCCGGAGCCGCTGCTCGATCCGCTCGACGAGGAGCCGCCGCCCGAGGATCCGTTCGACGAAGAACCGCCCTCAGCGGTGTACGCGCCGTCGAGCGTTGGGCCGCTGTCGGTATCGCCGTTGTCACCGAGACCCCCAAGGCCGAGGCCACACGCCGACAACACCACGGTCGTCGCGGCGACGGTCGAAAGAGAAGCGAGAACGCGCATGTCTCCAAAGCTTACCGATCGCGCCACGGCGGCGCATGGTGCAATCCCGTCTCAAGAGACCGACGCGCGCGAGGCGCCGATGTAGGGCGATGCCGCAGCGCGGCGGTCGATCCGCCTTGCCGAGAGGTGGGCTCGAGTCGCAAAACGTCGCCATGCATCGCTCCGCCATCCTGGGAATCGGCCACCACGTCCCCGCCAAGGTCGTCACCAATCACGACCTCGCCAAGCTCATGACCACGTCCGACGAGTGGATCGTCCAGCGGACCGGCATTCGCGAGCGACGCTACATCGAGCACTCCGGCGTCGGCGCGAGCGACCTCGCCGTCCCCGCGTCGCGCATGGCCCTGGAGCACGCCGAGCTCGAGGCGAAGGACGTCGACGCCATCATCTTCGCCACCCTCTCGCCGGACCACAACTTTCCCGGCTCGGGGTGCTTTCTCGGCGACAAGCTCGGCCTCCCGGGCATCCCCGCGCTCGACGTGCGAAACCAGTGCTCGGGGTTCCTCTACGGGCTCTCCGTCGCCGACGCCTGGGTCCGCGCCGGCGTCTACCGGCACATCCTCCTCGTCGGGTCCGAGGTGCACTCGACGGGGCTCGAGTTCACCGATCGCGGGCGCGACGTCGCGGTGCTCTTCGGCGACGGCGCGGGCGCGGCGGTCATCGGCCGGGCGACGCGCGAAGGGCAGGGCGTCAAGGCGGTGCGCCTCCACGCCGACGGCTCGGGCGCGAAGGATCTCTGGCTCGAGTGCCCGGCGAGCGCGTACGACCCGCGCCTCACGCCGCAGATGCTCGAGGAGGGGCGGCACTTCCCGTCGATGAACGGCAAGCAGGTGTTCCGCTGGGCGACCGAGAAGATGCCCGAGGTCGTCCGCGAGGTGCTCACCGAGGCCGAGGTGACCCCCGAGGGCGTGGACCTCTTCGTCCCCCACCAGGCCAACCTCCGCATCAACCAGCTCGTCGGGCAGAAGCTGGGCATCCCCGAGAGCAAGACGGTGCACGACATCGAGCGCTACGGGAACACCACCGCGGCGACGATCCCGCTCGGGCTCAGCGGCGCCTGGCGCGAGGGGCGCTGCGACCGCGGCTCGACCGTGCTCTTCGCGGCGTTCGGCAGTGGCTACACGTGGGGCGGAGCCGTCGTCACGCTGTAGTCTTCGGTTTCGTCCGGACCCGCAGCACGTCGACCCAGTCGTGCGTGATGCAGCGCCACACGTTGATCCGCGACTCGCGGATCTCCGGGTTCGGGACGACCGGCACCCGGACGATCGTCGCGCCGCGCCGGCGCGCGTCGAAGACGTACTCCAGGTCGTACATGCCCCCGTCGACGACCTGCCCGCGCGCGATGTCCCGCGCGAGCTCGCCCCGGAAGGCCTTGAAGCCGCACTGCGTGTCGCTGAACTCGCGCGAGTGAAAGACGAGGGCGCGCTGGATCGCGAGTAGGCCGCGCGACACGACGAAGCGCTTCCACGTGTCGAACTTGCGGTCGAGCGGCCGCTCCGCCATGACCATGTCCGCGCCGTCGTCGAGCCGCCGCACGAACTCGCCGATGTGCCGGAGCGGAACCGGCAGGTCCGCGTCCATGGTGAAGACGAGCTCCCCGCGCGTCTCGCGCACGCCGGCCCGGATCGCCGAGCCCTTGCCCGTCCGCGCCCCGTCGAGCACGCGCACGACGACGCTGCCCCCCACCTCGGCGAGCGCCTGCCGCTGCCGGTCGCGGTGCTCGTCGTCGCTGTCGTCGACGAAGAGCACCTCGAACGCGTCCGGGAGCGGGGCGAGCGCCTCCGCCAGCTGGTGCAGCGTGCCGACGAGGTCCTCGTTCAGCGCGGGTACGACGATCGAGATGAGGCGCTTCATGGGCCGTCGTCCGGCGCTGGCGAAAGAGCGAAGGGGAGGCTACGTTGCGTCGCTCGAATGCGCGCAGAGTCGCAGACCTGGCACGCCGCCTACAAGAACAATCGCCTCGTCGCACGGCGCGCGTCGTCGCACAAGCGCAAGCTCGAGCGGCTCGGCGTCCTCTCCCTGCCGCGCGACGTGAAGCTCCTCGACGTCGCGTGCGGAACGGGCGAGGCGCTCCACATCCTGCACGACGCCGGCTTCACCCGGCTGTCGGGGGTCGACGTCACCGCGGACCCCGATCTCGCGAAGGAGCCCTGGCTCGATCTGAAGGCCGCCGACTCGAAGACGCTCCCGTACGCGGACGGCGCCTTCGGGGCCGTCATGTGCATGCACTCGCTGCATCACCTCGGCACGATGGAGGATCTCCGCGCGTCCCTCCACGAGCTCCTGCGCGTCCTCGAGCCGGGCGGCCTCCTCGCCCTCATCGACCACTACGATTCGCCCCAGCTTCGCGCGGCATTCTGGGGCCTCCAGAAGCCGTGGCTCACCTGGCCGTCCCCCGGCCTCAAGGCGTTCCGGCTCCAGCACGAGGAGGAGTGGCCGTACATGTACGCCTACCTCGACTCCTGGCCGGGCGTCCGCTCCATGCTCGAGGCGCTCCCTTGCGAGCCGGTCCTCGAGAGACGCGGGGCGTTCTTCTTCTACTTCGCGGCGCGAAAGAAGTAGGGCGAGCACCCGCGATCGGGACGTACACACGCCCGTCGAGGGCGAGAAGTCGACCGATCAGGACCTGCCGGCTCGTGTCGAGGACGAGGAGCCCGAACAGCGGCTCCTCCCGTCAGAGCAGCCCGCGCTCGCGGCACCACCCCACGGCCGCCTCCATGCCGTGGTCCAGCCCGTACTCAGGCTCGTACCCGAGCTCGCGCTCCGCCCGCTCCACGGAGAGCCCCACGTGCCAGTCCGACTCGCCGACCAGGTGCAGCGTCTGCCAGTAGACGCCCACGCGAGAGAGCTGCGTGTCGGCCACGAAGGCCAGGCGGGCGACCGCCCCCGGCAGCGGGATCCAGCGCGGCTCGACGCCCAGCGCCCGCGCCATCGCCTCGACGATGCGCCGCGTCGTGTAGACCTCGCGGTCGGCGACGTAGTACGTCCGGCCCGGGGCGCGCGGATGCACCAGCGCCAGCCGGGTCGCCTGCACCAGGTGATCGATGTGCGTCGCGCTCCGCGCCTGACCGCCGCCCCCGATGAGCGGCATCCGCCCGTGCATCACCCGACGGAACACCTCCACGTGGCGCGGCGGGACCGGGGGCCCGTAGAACATGCTCGGCCGCAGCACCACGTGCTCCATCCCGCCCGGCAGCGCGCGCAGCGCCTCCTCGCCCAGCCACTTGCTGCGCGCGTAGTGGTTCAGCGCCATCGGCGGATCGTCCTCCGAGATCAGCCGCTCGGCGGACGTCGAGCGGCCACCGGCCGCGTTCGTGCTGATGTAGACGAAGCGCGTCACCCCCGCGCGCGACGCGAGCTCCGCCAGGCGGTGCGTCCCCTCCGTGTTCACGTCGTAGTAGTCCCCGTAGCGGCGCACGTGAATCAGCCCCGCCGCGTGCACGACCGAGTCGACGCCGCCCACCGCCTCGCGCAGCGCGCCCGCGTCGCCGAGATCGCCCCGCACCACCTCGACCTCGAGGCCCGTCGCGCGCCGGTAAGCCGCCGCGTCGATCGCGTGGTCCGGGTGCACGAGGCACCGCACGCGGGTGAGCCCCTTCGGCGCCCGGTCGGCGAGCGACGCCGCGAGCCGATCGGTGAGCCAGCCCGGAGCGCCGGTCAGGAGCAGCACGCCCACCGGGCGTGCATGCTGGACCAGCAGATCCGGGAGCGGGCCGGGACGGTCGGCCATCAGTTCACCTCCACTTCGGCGATGGCAGCGCCGGTGCCGTAGTGGGACACGACGACGATGCGGATACGGTCGCAGAACATGTCAGTCACCGAGAACTCCTTCCACTCCGCCGGGGCCTGGTGCTCGAACTCGTGCGACGCCGTTCCGCGGCGCTCTCCCTGCAGCCAGAACTCGACCACCACCTTGCGGGACCCGCGGTCGGGCAGCGTGTCGCCGTTGAGGAGACGAACGGTACGGATGTGGCGAGGCCCCGGGAACCGAAGCTCGAGCCACTCCTCGCCCGTCCCGGCCGGGATCCACTCCGTCTCCGGATCGCCGTCGACGACGCGATCGGCCGCGTACTCCTCGTAGCCGACGCTCGAGGCGCGCACGTGGACTCGGTGCCGCGCCCGCACGAGGAGCGCTCCCAGCGCGATCGGCGCGAGGACGAGCATCGCGACGAGGAGCCATCGCCGCCGGCGCAGGCGGAGCAGACCACGGCGGTCGCGAAGCAGGACCGCGAGCTCCCGATCCATCGCGAGCTCCGCGCGGACGAGGGCCCGGAGCGCGGTCGTCTGCGTGGCGGCGACGGCGGCGTCGAGCTCCGGCAGAGCGCCCATCGCGGCCTCGCACCGCTCCGCGCGGTCGAGAGCGCGCTCGAGGCCTGGGCTCCGGGTGGCGTCGACCAGCTCGATGGCCCGCTTCAGCCGTTGCAGGCTCTCGACGCCGAGCCGGAGGCTCTCGGCCGGGGCTCCGCGGAGCAGCAGGACCTCGGCCGCGTCCCGCTTCTGCCGCGCTTCCGCCGCCGCCTCGGACGCCTCGGCGCGTCGCGCCTCGTCCGTCGCCGAGGACTCGAGCCGCGCCTTCATCGAGAGGTACTCACGCGCGCGCGCGACCAGTCCGCGCCATCGGCCGGGAGTCGTCATGGCCACCGGCTCGTCTTCTCGGTGAGCCACTTCCTCGCGAGGTCGAGCACGCTGCGCTGGTCGAAGCGAACCTCGGTGCCGTCCTTCGGGACGACGAGGAGCGTGGTCCCCTCCTCCGTCGACCGGAGCTCGCCCGGGGCGGAGAAGTCCGCGCGCAGGATCGAGGACTGGAACTGGTTGATCCGGATCTCGCAGTTGCCGCCGTGGACGGTGAAGGACAGGGAGCGGCACGGCACGTTGTCGACCACGATCGGAGCGAGCGCGCCGGCGGTCAGGGTGGGGGACGAGACCGCGCAGCCCGGGCTCGCCAGCAGGAACGGAGCCGCCTTCGGGGAACCTTGCCGGTTCGGCGCGTAGCGGTGCCAGTCGCCGTACATGGCCATCGCGCCCGTCGTCACGTCCAGCGGTTTCGCCATCGCCTCTTCGATCTCGCTCTTCGGAACCTGCTGGCCCCAGATCGCACTTTGGCTGCTCCTTGCCAAGTTGAGTTGACCGGCCGTCGCCACGAAGGGAAGTGCGGCGGCGGCGACCCGCACCCAGGGCACGTAGCTCCGGAGCGCCGCCTCGAAGGCGACGGTCGTGCACAGGATGACGATGGGCACGATGATGACGAGGATGCGGGAAGGGAACTGGAGGGAGGAGAGGCCCGGCAGCAGCGTGAAGACCCACGCCAGCTCCTTGCGCTGGAGGACGAGAAGGACGACCGCGATGACGGCGAGGGCCCCGACCCGGCGCCGGACCGCCGCGCGCGCCGCGGACGAGACGAGCAGGATCGCCGCGAGGGAGAGCACCATCCACCGGCCGACCTCGACCGACGTGATCACGTGCACGTAGGAGCGGCTGTACGAGTAGTCGGGGTCCGCGAAGTAGGACGTCGCGGGGAAGTAGGCTTCCGCGTCGGTGCGCATAGAGGTGATGCCGGGCAAGCCACTGAAGGCCACCACGTACTTCATCGCGGCGGCGTACGGTCCGATCGCGCACGTCAGCAGCGCGACGAAGATCGCGCCCCGCCGGACGACGGGGCGAACGCGCGCCCATCCGAAGGGGCTCAGCTCGAGCAGGCGCCCGGCGACGATCACCATCGCCACGAGGACGAACACGTAGAACACCATCATGTGCGCGTAGAACAGCAAGGCCGACGAGACGGCGAAGCGGACGGGCCCCCACCGGTCGTCGAAGGCGCGCAGGAGATCCCGCAGGCACCAGGGCACCAGCATGAAGGCGGTGAGCTCGGCGGTCGCGCCCCGCACGAACCAGTCCGTCACCGCGTAGTTGGCGGACACGAGGAGGACGCCGCCGAGCCACGCAAGCCAGGGCCTCACCCCGAGCGCGAGCGAGAGGCGCCGCATGCCGGCCGCGCCCACGACGAGGACGGCGGGGATGCTGACCTTCAGCGCCATCAGCGCGCCCACCTTCAGCGCGAGGACGCCGAACACCTGCCCGTGCAGCCGGTGGTAGAGGATGGGAAACCCCGAGCCGTGGCCGTTCTCCGAGAAGGAGGTCCAGAGCGGAAACCAGTCGCCCGCCTGGTACGCGCGGCGGTACGCCTCGAGGAACGCCAGGCCGAGGCCGTCGTGGGTCATGGGCATGCCGCCGACGGCGAGGAGGCTCCAGCAAGTCACGAGGGCCAGCGGCAGGAAGGCGAGGTCGAGGATCGCGTCCTTCCCTCCGCGCCTCGCGACGGAACGCAGCCAGCGAATGGCGCTCGAGGCTCGCGGCGGCACGGCGCGCAGCATAGTGAGCAACCTCGCCTTCGGCGAGCCGGTCTCGGTCCTTCCTCTGCGCCACCGGCTCGACTAGAAAGACCTCGTGTCCGCGACGCCGCCCCAACGCGTCCGACGCCGGCGGCTTCCCGGCTCGGCGCTCGGATGGGCCCACGCGGTGACCGGCGTGCTCGCCGGCCTCGTCGTCGTCGCGATGGTGCTCCTCGTCCTGAAGCCCATCCTCGCGGATGCGCATGGCTACGGCCGCCACGAGTGGGACCAGGCGATGGCCCAGCGCTACCTCGTGAAGAAGACGCTCGTGCGCTTCCACGAGCTCCCGCTCTGGAACCCGTACGAGTGCGGCGGCCACCCGGCGTGGGCCAGCTTCGAGGGCGACCCGGTCGTCGTCGCGCCGTGGCTCCCGGCGTATCTCTGGCTGGCCCTGCCGGTCGCCTTGCGCGTCGAGATCGCCGTCTCGGCTCTCTGGGGAGCGGCGGGGGCGTGGCTCCTCGCGTCGCGGTTCACGCGCAGCTACGCGGCGTGCGCGTTCGTCGCCACGGTCTTCGCCGTCGACGGCCGGTGGACGCTGCAGCTGGCAGCGGGGCACGCCTGGCACCTGGTGTACGCGTGGATGCCCTGGGTGCTGCTCCTCTTCGATCGCGCCATCGGGGGAGACCCGACGCTCGGGCCACCGCGCAACCGCAACGCGATCGGGGCCGGGGCGTGCCTCGCCATGATGGTCTACACCGGCGGCTACGACCCGCTGCTGCAGACGACCGTCGTTCTCGTCGGCTACGCGGTCTTCGTGGCGATCGGGGCCCGCTCGGTACGGCCGCTGGGAGCCCTCGCGCTCGCGGGCCTCGTCGCCGTCGGGCTCTCGGCCCCCAAGCTCCTCCCCGCGCTCGACGTCCTGCGCCGCTACCGTGGCGCCCACGGCCCGCCCGGCTCGTTGAGCCCGGAGCAGCTCGTCGAGCTCCTCACGGACCGCGTGCAGGGGTTCGCCACCGGGCACGCCGGGGTCGGGGACGGCACGTGGCACGAGGTCGGCATGTACCTCGGCTGGGCGACGATGGTGGCCCTCGGCCTCGGCGTCCTGGTCGGACGGGGCGTCCGCGTCAACGCGCTGAAGGCCCTCGGTCTCCTGCTCCTCGTCCTGGGTCTCGGCGGCTTCAGCCCCTACGCGCCCTGGTCGCTCGCGCAACGCTTGCCCATCCTCGGCTCGGAGCCCGTGCCCTACCGTTTGCTCTACCCCGCGGTGCTGCTTCTCGGCTGCGCGGCGGCGGCGGGGGTCGAGCGCGGGATGCAGCGGGCGGGCCGCGCTCGCGCGGCGCTCGAGGGGGTGGCTCTCCTCGCGGTCGCCTGGATCGCGTGGGACATCGGGACGGTGGCGCGCTTCCCGCTCGAGGACCACATGCACGAGGCGCCGCCGAAGAACGCGGAGTCGGTCGGGCCGTTCCACACCGAGACGAAGCTGCCCCGGAACCTCGAGTACGAGCCGGGCGAGCGGACGCCGACCACGTTGCCCGCCGAGCTCGCGAACCTCGGGGTCATCGAGTGCGACACCTTTCCCGGCCTCGACAACTTCGACGGGCTGGCGTCCGCGGTTCCCGGGTACGACGGGCGCCCGACCGGCCTCGGCGCACGCGGCGTGGGCGATCACGACTATCACGGCGAGGCGTTCCTCGTGGACGGCGCCGGCACCGCCACGATCACCGGGTGGAGCCCGAACGTGATCGAGGTCCGCGTCGACGGCGCGACGCCGGGCGGCGAAGTGGTGGTCAACCAGAACTGGGACCCGGGCTGGAGCGTCGATGGCCGGCGGGCGCTCGACCACGGGAACGCCGTGGCGGCGCGGGTGACGGCGAGCACGCAGACGCTCCGCTTCCGGTATCGTCCCCCCCTGGGGTGGGCAGGGTGCGCGCTCTTCGCCGCCACCGTGGTCGCGCTGCTGCTGGCGCACCGGGCGAGCCGGCGCCGGATCAGCGCACGCGCACGCGCGTCTTCCCGTCTGCGAGCAGATCCCACAGCGCCGTCGTGATCACCGCGAGCCCCCGGGGGTGAGCGCGGAGCTCGTCGCGGGCGGAGGTCGCGAGGGTGACGGAGATCTGTCCGGGGGAGGAGTCGTCGAGGGTCGCCCCCTCGAGCAGGGCGGCCACGGGATGCTCGCCGCCGCCCTCGAGGTAGTCCGCCAGCGCGGCACGCAACGAGGCCGGGTGCTCCGGCGGCGGCGCATCGCGGTACGCGGCGGCCAACGGCAGCGTCGCGTGGGACCAGAGGAGCTGGAGATCGAGCAGGGCGTCACCCCGGTGGGC
>JBEKGQ010000035.1:0-18967 GCA_050012715.1 Polyangiaceae bacterium | reverse complement strand
GACCACGAAGAGCGCTTCGCCCCAGTCGAACACCGCGTGGCTCGGAGCATCGGACGGCCGCTGCAGGGCGGGCTCGACGAGCACCGGTTGGGCGAGGTCGACCCGCGCCAGGGGCGGACGGGCCGAGGCTCCCGGGCCGAGACACACGAGCGCCCCGAGGCTGTCTCCCTCCAACCAGCCCAGCCAGCGCCCGGCGAGGCCCGGCGCGACGTGGACCGCGAGCGCCATGGCACGGACGGAGGGGACCTCCGCGCGCGGCGCGAAGACCTCGGCGTCGGCGCGCTGGCTCTGCGTGTCGCGCTCGTAGAGCTGCGTGCGCTCGCCGTCCTGATCGAAGGCCTGGGCGTGGCTCCCGGTGAACGGACAGAAGAGCGACGCCATCTGGCGGCCGGAGTGGGGGTCGATGGTGATCGAGAGGGCCTCGGAGTTGCGCGTGATCCCCGCGATGTCCCAGCGCGCGGTCAGCAGGTAGGGGCCGGGGGGGATCGGAGTCGCGGAACCGTCCCCGAGCGCCTCCATCAACGCGATCCGCCGGGAGCGCGTGGCCACGATCGGTCCGTCGGGAACGCTCCGCAGCTCGAACACGATGGCGTGGGCGGGCCCGACCTCGAGCTCGATCGGGACGTCGCCGTCGTTCCGTACGAGGACCTCGACCGGCAGGGTCTCGCCGGAGAGGACGCGCGCGCGCCCCGCCGACAGCGCCAGGCTCACGCCTTCATCCATCTTGCACGTCCGCGCCTGGGTTGGTGATGCCCTGCACACGCCAGCCCCGGTTCCTCAGCAGACACTTGCCGCAGAAATGGACCGGCCCGTCGCTGTCGTAGCTCATGACGCACCAGCGATCCCACGCGCGCTGGAAGGTGGAGGTGGCTCCCGCCTGGTAGGCGTTGGCCTGCGAGTCGTGCTGCACGACCTTTCCGCCCGGCGCGATGGTCGTGCTGTTCGCGTACGCCTGCGCGTGCTCGAAGTGGCGGTGGTGCCCGACCTCGTGGGCCCAGGTGAAGGCGTCGCGCGGGGTGAACTGCCAGCACCCGCCGAGCGGACGTCCGATCGCGCAGAGGAGGATGCCCCCGTCGATGATGCGGTCGCTCGAGAAGACGTACTTGCCGGTGCAGCCGCCGCCCGCGGCGCAGGTCACGGTGTTGTTCGTGCGCTTCGAGTACTTGACCGTCTCCGTGCCGACGACGAGGGAGCCGGCGCCGCCGGGGTCGTTCGCGATCTCGCAGAACTTGTGCGACGGGTTCGCGTTGCACGCGTACTCGATGACGACCACCGGCGGCGTGCTCGTGAACTCGGCGATGACGTGCCCGCGCATCCGGCCGAGCTTCTTCTCGGCGCCCTCGATGAGCTTGTGAATCAGCTCGTTCGAGTACTCGTCCCAGGACGTCTCCTCGATCGTCCCGTAGAGCCAGCTCACGTACGACTGCAGATCGACGAGTTTTGGGCTCGTCCCCCAGTTCTTCTTGTCGAGGTACGGCCAGATGTAGCCCGCAGTGTACGTCGCCGACTTGCCGGCGTAGGGCCCCGATGCCTTCAGCTTGTCGTCAACGCACTTCTTGTACTCGGCCTCGGTGATGAGGTCCGTGTCGCCGGCGCCGACGGGCGTGAACTGCTGCGCCGTCGTCGGCTGCGGTCCCTCGTAGATGAAGTGGACGTGCGCCGCCGCGTAGTAGTCGCCGAGGGCGGTGATCGTGCTGTCCCATCCCGCGACGTCGTTCTTCATCCAGCGGACGTAGCCGCGTATCGCCGCCTTGCGCCAGAGTCGCAGCGCGGCGGTGTGCGCCGACGGCGGGCGCACGTAGCGCCCGAGGAGCGCCTCGCGGTTCGGGTGGCTGGCTCCGGACGGGAGCTCCTTGAAGCTGACCTCGGCCCGGTAGCGGTAGCCGTCGCCGGCGATGCGCGAGGGGTTGAGATAGACGCCGGCCTTGCCGACGTAGGAGGCGAACACCCGGTCCTCGTCCTGGCCCAGGTCGTCGTGCGTCACGGAGCAGACGACCTTGTTCGTCGTGTCGTCGATGGCGAGCCAGGGACGGTTGCTGCCGGTCTTGTCGAGCCCGAAGGCCGCCTTGTAGTAGTCGGCGAGCGAGGCGGGGCGGATGCCGCCGTGGGTCTCGGGACAGTTCGTGTAGAGCTTACCGCTGTCCTCCACGCCCTGGCCGTCCTTGCCGAGGATGGCCGCGAGGTACGAGCGGGCCCTCGCCCCTTGTGCGATCGCCACCGCGGGATCGATGGCCGCGGCGGCGCCGGTCGCGCCGCCCTGGCGCGTGACGCGGTCGCTCTCCGCCGCCGTATCGGCCGCCTGCGCCTCGCCCTCGATCTTGTCCGTCTCGGTCTTGGCCTTGTCCGCGTCGTCCTTCGCCTTGTCGACGTCGGGCTTGGCCTTGTCGGTCGAGGACTTCAGGGTGCCGACGTCCGTCTTGGCCTGATCGGCCGCCGTCTTCGCCAGGCCGGCCTGCGACGCGGTCGACGTCGTCGCGTCCTTGGCCTGCGCCCACGCCCCCGAGTCGGCGAGCGCCTTGGCCTGATCGGCCGCAACCTTCACCGCGTCGGCGCGCGACTTCACGAGGTCGGCCGCCGTCCCCGCGGTGGCCGCGTCGTCGCGGCACTTGCCGCTCGACGTCGCGGCGGTCTCGGTGTCCACCTTGGCCCCGTCCGCCTCTTTCTTCGCCACGTCGGCGGCGCCCGATGCCTTGTCGATGGCGCCGGTCACGCTCGCCGCGCTCTTGGCCACCCCCGCCGCCACGTCGGCCTCGTCGATCTTCGACCGTACCGCGTCGACCTTGCCGGCGAGGGTCGCGGCGTCCGTCTTCGCCGCCTCCGCCTCGGTCGCCATCGCCCCCGCGGCCGTCTTCGCCTCCCCGACCTTCGCCGCGGCCGTCGTCGCGCTCTGCACCGCGGTGGCGGCCTTGGTCGCCGCGCTCGTGCACGACCCCTTCGCCTTCTCCGCCTTCGATCCGGCGTCCGATGCGTTGCTCCCCGCAGCGGTCGCGGCCGCCTCGGCGTCGTCCTTCGCCGTGTCGGCGGCGGCCTGCGCCGCGGCCGCGTCGGTCGCGGCCTGCGCCACGAGGGTCACCGCGTCCCCGGCGAACGTGACGAGCTTGCCGAGCTCCGTCTGGGCGGCGGTCGTGCGGGTCACCGGCGCCGCCGCGGCGGCCTTGGCCTCGCCCGCCGCGACGAGCGCGGCCGCGGTGTTCTTCTTCACCGTGACGGCGCGCTCGTAGGCGGCGATGAGCCGGGCGACGTCGAGCTTCGCGTCGGGGACGTTGTCGACCTGGGGCGCGAGCTCGTCGAACGTCCAGTCCACGCGGAGGGGACCGATCGCGCGGCGCATCGCGTCCGTGACCGCCGGCGGATCGCCGGACGCATCGAGCGACTGCGCCTTCCCGAGCAGGGGAAGCTGCGCCTCGACGGGGATCCACGGGCGCGGGATGAACCTCGCGTCGGTGTCCACGCGACCGTCGCCGATGCTCATTCCGCCGCGGTAGTTGTCCATCGCGATCGCCGGGATGGTCGCTCCGTCGGTGTAGTAGTGGCGGTCGTCGACCCATACGATGAGGTCCTTCGTCTTGTCCGCGAGGAGCGGCTCGGCCTGAGCGCGGGTGTAGTCCGCGCGCCCGGCCGGATTGCCGAACATCTCGTTGACCGGACGGAAGACCTCGTCGACGTCGTCCTTCCTCTGCTTCTTCTTGGCGCGATCGGCCTCCGCCGCGTCGTCCGCCGACTTCGCCAAGGCGGCGAGGGCGGTGGCGTCGGTCTTCGCCGTGCCGGCGTCGGTCTTCGCCTGGGCCGCGTCCGCCTTGGCCTTCTCGGCCTTCAGCTTGAACGCTTGGGCATCCGCCTTGGCCTTGTTGGCGGAAGCCTCCGCCGTCGCCGCGTTCGAGGCAGCGGTCGCCGCCAGTCCGCGAGCGGTCCCGAACGTCCCCCCCTGCGCGCTCGACTGCACCTGATCCGCGGCGCTCGCGAAGGTCGCGGTGTCGGCCTTGCCCTTGTCCGCCGACGTCGATGCCGTTCCCGCGTCGACCTTGCTCGCGTCGGCCGACGTGCCGGCCGTGTCCCCCGCCGTCTTCGCCGCCTTCGCCGACGTGTCTGCCGTCGCCGCCTTGGCGTCGCAGTCACCGACCGGATTCTTGACGCTGTCGTCCGCGGCCGCGGCCTGCTTCTTCGCCTCGTCGGCGTCGGTCTTCGCGGTCGCGACTTTCGCCGCCGTGTCGCTCGTGCTCGTCTTGGCCGTCGCCGCCTTGGTCGCGGCCGTCTCCGCCGCCGCCTTCGCGGCCGTCAGCTTGGTCGCGGCCTGCGCGGCGCTCGCCGCCGCGGTCGCCGCCTTCGTCTTCGCCGTGCCGGCCGACGCCTGCGCGGTCGAGACCCTGGTCGATGCATCCTGCGCGGACGACGACTGCGCCTCGGCGGCCGCCTCTGCGTCGGTCTTCGCCTGATCGGCCGCCAGCTTCGCGGCGGCGGCGTCGGTCGCCGCCTGGATGGCGAGCGTCTCCGCCTCGCCGGCGAGCGTGAAGGCCTGCAGCGCGTCGGCCTGGGCCGCATCCGCGTCGGTCGCGGCCTTCTCGGCCGCCGCCTTGGCCCCGTCGGCGGCGTCGAGCGTGGCCTTCGTCTGGGTCTTGATGTCCACGCTCTTCTTGTGCGCTGCGTCGGCCACGTCGGTGCGAGCGAGGACGGCCTGCGTCTCGGCGTTCGGCGCGCCGTCGCTCGTGAGCCGGGTGAAGGGCTTCTTCTCCTCCTTCGGAAAGGAGCGCTGGAACTCCCCGAGCGCGGTCTTGTACGGGTCGGCGGGGGTCTTCGTGTCGACCGGCCCCGGGTGAAAGCCCGCCTCCGCCAGCTTCAGCTTGTACCACTCGGCGGAGCCCGCGCTCGGCGCGTCCTTCTCCGGGCGGAAAGGCGCGAGCGCGAGGCGCAGGGACGGCGAGTCGTCGAGCGGCGCCACGTGCGTGCCGGCGTCCTTGTGGGCCCACAGCCGCACCTCGGTCTGCATCGCCACGACCGCCACGCCGTCCCCCTCGTCCCACGCGGAGTGGGCCTGGAGCTGGACGCGATAGGGCATGCCGGACAGGCAGAGATCGAGCTTGGTCTTCTTGTCGAGCCAGTACTTGGCGTGGTCGTCCGCCCCGAGCTTGCAGGTGATCTCGGTGTCCTTGGTGAGGTCGGAGTCCTTCAGCGCCTTGCGGAAGATCGCGTTGCCGTCCTTGTCGAGCAGGAGAAGCTGCCCGTTCTTCAGCTTGGCGGTCTTCTCGACCTTCCAGGTGACCTCGAGCGACTTGTCGTAGACGACCTGGTCGTCCGTCGCGTCCGCCGCGGTCGTCAGGGCCAGGGCCTCCGTCTTCGCCGCGGCGAGGGCGTCCGTCAGCCTGGCCGCGTCGGTCCGGGCCGTGTCGGCGGAGGTCTGCAACGTCTTGGACTGGGTCTGGGTCTGGTCGGTCTTCGTCTTGGCGGTCCCCGCCTTGGTGGCCCCGTTGCCGATCTGGGTGGTCGTCGGGTTCCACTGGCCCTTCGAACACGGGTCCTGCGCGCCGTACGCGCCCACCCACATGTCGTTGGTGTCGGTCTTCGCGCCATCGGCCGTCCCCTTCGCCGTGCTCGCGTCGGAGCTGCACGTGTCGGCCGAGGCGCTCGCGGTCGTGGCCGCCGCCTTGAGGTCGTCGGCCTTCGTCTTCGCGGTCGCGGCCTGGGTGGCGGCGGCTTCGGCCGCGTCCTTGAGGCTCTTGGGATCGGTCGCCGCGCCCTTCGCGTCGTCGGCCTTCGTCTTCGCCGCCTCGGCCTTGGTGGCGGCGGCGGTCGCGCTCGTCTTGGCGGCGCTGCCCTTCGCCTTCGCCTGGGCCGCCGCCGCGACCGCGACCGCGAGCGCCGCGACCGCGGCCGAGATGCTTCCGTGAGCGGTCTGGGATTTGGTGTTGGCGCCGCGCGTCGAGGCGATCGCGGTGCCTTTCTTGATGGCGTAGTCCGGTGCGGTGGGAACGCTCGGCGGGTTTCCCATCGCCGCCTTGGCCGCCGCGACGTCGTCCTTGGCCTGGTCGACCGCGCTCTTGGCGGTCGCGATGTCGGTCGCCGCGCGGTCGGCCGCCTTGGAGGCGGTGTGCGCCCGCAGCGCCGCGCGCTCCGACGCGGCTACGAACGCCTCGACGTCGGCCTCGGCTTTCCGGATCGCCTTCTCGAGGTCGCGCGCGGCGGTGACCGCCGCCTCCGTCTTGGCCTTCAGCCCTTCGGCGGCGCCGTCGATGCCGTCGGTGTCGGTCGCGCTCTTGAGTACCTTCTTGAAGCGCGGCCAGAACGACTTGAGCGTGATGCGCGCGTCCTTGTCGGCGTCGGCCTTGTAGTAGCGAAGGACGACCGTGTACGGCGAGCACGCCACGTCGACGTAGCGTTTCTTGTCCGCCGCCCGCGGCTTGAGCATCCCGTCGGTGGCTTCGCTCTCGCCCTTCCAGTCCGTGATCGTGTCCGCCTTGCGGGCCGTGACCGGCGTGAACGCGCGCTTCTGCCGGATCGGCACGTCGACCGGCGCGTACGCGAACTTGAAGAACCCGTCGTCGGCGGTCGGCGTCGCGGTGCAGTAGTTGCTGGCGTAGACGTCGAAGTCGAGCTTGTCGGCGCGCTCGGTCACGCCTTCGATGCGGTACCCGACGTCGCAGCTCTCGCTCTCCGGGATGAACCACGGGTCGACCTTGGTGAGCACGGCCGCGGGCGGGGGCAGGCGCTTGCGCAGCTTCACCGTGTGCGTCTTCTTGACGTCGAGCGACGTCGGGGGAGTCCACGGCTTGGGGATGTAGATCGTCTTCGTCGTCCCGAGGTCGGGGTCGAGGACCGACTTGTCCGGGTTCGCGGCATCGACGGCGCTGCAGCCGACCAGCTCGACGAGCGCCCGGTTCACCTCGTTCGGATCCGCGGTGCCCCAGTTGTAGAGTGCGATCGCCTGCCACGTCGTGCCGCCGGGACACTTGGGCGACGCCGCGATGGACGCCAGCGTGTCGCCCTTGGTGGGCGTCAGCTTGTTGTCCTCGGACTGCTGGACCATCACGCCGTACATGAAGAGCGATCCTCCCAGCCGGTCACGTGGTCGCGATGGTCACGAACTCCCAGATCTCGTCCGGGTGACCGAGCGACGAGAGCCCGAACTTCGTCGCGTCCCCGCTGGTCGTGAACATCCCGTCGCTGGTCTCGGTTCGAAGCGCCTCGAAGAGCGTCTGCTTGTCGGCGGTGGTCATCTTGCGCGCGCCGTCGCCGAGCTTGAGCCCGACGTCGAACTTGGGGATCAGCGCGCTCGTCGCGTCGTTCATCACCTTGATGATGACCCAGGGCTGCTTCGGCTGGATCTTCACCGTCGCCGTGAACGGAGTCGGGTTCGGGCTCACGTCGACGCTCGCCCCCCCGGCGCTCTCCCACGTCGCGTTCGACGCGGACACCGAGTACGTGATCGCGCCGCCTCCCTTCAGCTCGACCGGGGGCGACGTGGGGCCGTCCATCTGCGTGCTCTTGGACTGGTAGTCGCTGGCGCCGGCGGTCGCCTTGAACGACACCGAGACCGGCTTCTCCGGGTGGAACGGGACCGTCGACTCGACCTTCACGTCGAGCGTCCAGGCTTGACACGGGAGCACGGACTGGCCGACGTCCCGCGAGCCTCCCGTGCTCTGCGCGCTGCTGTCGAGCGCGGAGACCTGGGTCGGGCTGACTTGGGGGCTGGAGCCGTTCACGGGAAGAGCTCCCGACGAGCGCGCTCGAAGACGAGCCGCACCTTCGCGTGGCCCTGCACCTCGGGCTCGCGCAGCCACTCGCTCGCCCACGAGAACCGCGGATCGGTGTCGAACTCGAAGCCGAGCATGTACATCACGTTCAGGTAGGTCAGGACGTCGACCTCCGCCGTGATGCCGTAGCTCCGCGCCCGCGTCACCGCGTGACGGGCCGAGGCGCGGAGGGCGCCGGGGGTCATGCTCGCGCAGTGTGCGGGCAGCGTGCGCTGCAGGTGCTCGACCGCCCGCCGGACGAAGTGCGCCCGCGCGGCTTCCTCGAAGACGTCGAGTTGCTCACGGCGGATGACCAGCACCGCGGGCGAATCTATCAGCCGCACTTTCTCGTCGCAACGGGCCGGGCGAATCCCGTCACCTCTCCGGGCGGCATGCCTGCCGTTGGCCCGGCGCTACGCTTTGTCCCATGGATCGCCTTCTTGCCCTTGCTCTTCTCTTCGCCCCCGCCCTCGGCTGTGCCGCCCAGAACGAGGTTCTCTCGCTCGCCGCCGACGACCTGAGCTGTCCTTCCTCGCACCTGCACGTCGACAAGCTGGGGGCGTCGAGCTACCTCGTCACGGGCTGCGGGCAGGCCGAGCAGTACACGTGTGAACGCCAGATCGAGCCCTACGAGCACCTCGCGTGCGCGCGCGACTCCGCGGGCAGCGCGCCGCTCATCGCGGTCGAGGCGCCTGCCGCCCCGCCGCCGCTCCTCGAGCCGCCGACCGGCGCCGGCGGCTTCACCTTCGGCGCGACCGAGGACGAGACGCGTCGCGCGTGCGAGCAGGCCGGGCACACGTTCGCCCACGCCCCGGACGGGAGCGGGACCTGCGACGGCGAAGCGGCGGACATCGGCGCGCGCGCGCACGCGACGATCGGGTTCTGCGAAGGCAGGGTGTGCGGGGTGACGCTTCAGATCGATCTCGCGGCCGGGGAGAACCCCGCGCGCGCCCTCGTGCGCTGGAAGGCGGCCCTCGTCGCGAAGTACGGCGGCCCCAGCGCGACCCGCGCGGACATTCCGAGCGACTGCGAGGCCGACGTCACGACGTGCCTGGCCGACAAATCCGGCGCCATCCGCTTCTACTGGCAGTGGCCCTCGCGCGTGCGCATCGCCCTCTGGCCGCAGGTGGACGACGCGCAGCGCGGCTCGGTGCGCATCGCGTACATCGGCCCGCGGCCGGCGGCCGCGAAGGCGCCCGGCCTGTGACCCGGTCGGTCTGCTAGTGGAGATCGGCGCCCACGGCGATCATCACGAAGCCCCCGATCACGACGATGGATGCCACGACGAAGAAGACGGCCCCCACGAGGTTGGCCGTCCTGGGAGCGTCCATGGCCTCCAACGACCGGTTGACGATTCGCGACAGCCAGCCGTCCGCGGACCGACGGGGTGTGAGCGTCGGAGTGACACGTCGGGGTGCCGGTTGACGGTAGGGGACGCGCACGCGAAACGGACTCTAGCCACTGGCCGTGCCGGCGTCGATGCGCTGCCCTACAGCGCGCAGAGCCCAGCCATCTGGTACTCCCAGTGGCCCGCGGTCGTCGCGTACGTGCACGCCTGCAGGTCGCTCCCGCAGTCGCTGTCGTTGCCGCAGAGATCGGCCGCAGTGTGGCAGTAGTACCCGAGCACGCCGCCGCACGACATCGAGTTCTCGGCGGGAGAGCAGGGCGCGGGCGTCGTCAGGCACTGCGCGTCGCTCGACCGATGGTTGACCGGCACCTCGCCCCCGTCGTGACCGCCGCTGGACGAGCTGGACCCGGAGCTGGCCGTGCCGGCACGATCAGGGGGCCTCGGGGGATGGCCGACGCACGAGCACCGCGAGGAGCGCTTTCGGCGCGGGGTCCGTCGTCCCCGCGAAGACCGACGGCGTGACGTGCGCGACGTCGAAGCTCGCCGCGAAGGTCTCGCGGAGCTCGTCCACGCCGGCCGGGTGCGTCCCGTGGCGGCCCCCCTCCTCCGGGGCGTGCACCTTGAGCAGTAGCCGCCCGCCGGGCGCGAGCCAGCGCGCGGCCGCATCGGCGTAACGGGACCAGACCGACGGCGGGAGACAGTGCAGGCAGCCGCGGTCGACCGCGACATCGAATCGCCCCCAGAGGCGCGTGTCGGTCACGTCGTCGAGCATCCACGCGATGGGCAAGCCGCCGGCGCGCTCGCGTGCGCGAGCGAGCGCGGCGCGAGAAACGTCGGTGGCCACGACGTCGAACCCGTGGCGCGAGGCGAAGATCGCCGCCGTGCCGAGGCCGGTGCCGACGTCCAGCAGGCGCCCCGGCGCCGCCTCGCGGACCGCCTGCGCGAGGTCCGGGTCGAGCTCCTCGGTGTACCAGGGGAGATCGCGAACCGCGGTCGTCTCGTACTGGCGGTCCCAGGCCTCGGCGGTCGCGGGCGCCGATGCGCGGCGCGCGAGGAGGTCGGCGAGGATCGCCTCGACGGCGGTGACGATCTGCGACGGCGGCGGGGCGGGGCCGAGCGTCGCGACGCGCTCGGCCGGTCGCCACGCGACCTCCTGGCCGACGCCGGAGAGCGTCACGTGACGGCCGTCGCGGCGCAGGAGCTCGAGGTTTCGCCGGACCCCGGGGGAGCCATACATGGCCTCGTTCATCGACGGCACGAGCAGCACCGGGCAGCGCGCGGCGGTCACCGCGGCGGAGACGACGTCGGTGCACAGCGCGTGCGCGATCCGAGCGAGGGTCGCCGCGCTCGCGGGATACACGACGATGAGGTCCGCGCTCGCGGCGAGGTGGATGTGCGGCGCGGGTCCCTCCTCGGGGCGCCGCCAGAAGCCGGTCGGCACCGAACGATGCGTGATGGACGCGAGGCTGCCCCGCGCGACGAAGCGCCGCGCCGCCGCGGTCATCGCGACGGTCACCTCGAAGCGCCGGGCCTGGAGCTGCCGCACGAGCGACGGCACGTCGGCCGCGGCGATGGCCCCGCTGACGCCCACGACGACGTGCGCGCGCGGCGGACCGGCGATCGGTGCCGGGGAGGACCGCGCGTCGGCCGGCGGCGTCGTCGCGAGGCGGAGAGCACCCGCGTCGCGCAGCACCCCGGCGGTCTGGGAGATCAGCGCCGGGTCGCAGTCGCCGGCGAGCGAGCGCAGGTGCGCGACGAGCTCGGCCTCGGTGTGGGCCTCGGACCAGAACTCGAGCGCGACGCGCACGAGCTCGGCCGACTCGTCCTCGAAGCGGATCGCCCGACCGCCCGGGGCGACGACGACGAGCGCGTCGCGGTGCGAGACGACCAGCGCCGCGCCGTGCCGGATCCACGCGGAGCTCATCGGTTCCCTCGGCCCGACCGGGCCGACGCCGCCATCATCAGGCGAAGGGCTCGCAGCCCGGCGGACACTCGGCGCTGCAGTAGTACGCGCCTTGCACCGGGCAGGGCGGTCCGCCGCAGTAGGCGAAGCTCCCGCCGTCGCAGTCGGTGGACGCGTCGTACCCGTTCAGGTTCGTCGAGGCGTCGGACCCCCCGCTGGTCTGCCCGCTGCACGCCACGACCCCCGCGATGGCGCAGCCGAGGGTCGTGTACGCGAGCTTCTTCGGAAGCCGCAGGGCAGGGCGGGCGGGGTCGGGCATCCTTGCGAGTCTCTGGATCTCGCCGGGCATCAAAGCACGCGCGGGCGCTGCCGGCCAACGCGTAGCGCCGGATCAGTGCGCGGCGCGCGGCGAGACGTCCTTCAGGAGCGCCTTGCAGGTCTTCGCCGGGTTGCCGTCCTTGGCGTAGCCGTTCACGCGCGTGAAGACGCCGGCGCAGAACTGCTTCCGGTCGATCTCCGCGGGCAGGCTCGGGTCGCTGCACGCGGCGGCCGCGTACTGGGCGCACACGGCGGGCATGCCCGGCGCGAGCTGCGACGCCGGGGCGGCCTCGACCGTCGCGCTCGGCGCGGGCGCGGCGGCGGGAGCGTCGGTATCCGCGTCGTCCGTGGTCGTCTTGACCGGCTTCTTCGCGCTCTTCGGCGTCTTCTCGGCCTTCTCCGCCTTGGCCGTCGGCGCCGTGGCCGGAGCCGCCGCCTGCGTCTCCGCGACGCCCAGCTTGGCCGCCGATGCCGCGACCTTGGCCGCCGATGCCGCCTTGTGCGCGTGCGGCTTGGCCGCCGCGGCGCTGGCGACCTTCGGGTCTTCCCCGCCCGGGATGCTCGCCGCCGCCGTCTTCTTCCAGCCGTTGGCCGCGAACCCGTCGAGGAGCGCGTCGAGCGTGTCCTGCTCGAACGAGAGCGCGTCCTTCGTCGACGACACCGCCGCGATGAGCGTGATCGCGTGGATGACCCACTTCTTCGTGCGGGCGATCGTCTCCGTCGTCAGGTCGCCGAGGCTCAGCTTCCCGAGGTCGTCCGGGCCGAGCCCGTTCAACGTGAGCTTCACGTCCGTCCCGTCGAGCTTCACGTCGGGCTTGAACCCCTTCATGATCGGCCGGTTGCCGGTCTGCTCCTCGACGATGTCGGCCACGAGGACGGGCACGACCTCGAGCACCGAGTCGGGCAGGGACTTGAGGGCGAGCGGGTAGCGCACCGCCGCGGCGCCGTCCGCGATGCTCGCGTCGTCCACGGCTTGCCGCAGGTTCACGAGCGCCGGACCGACCGCGTCGCGCGCGCTCGCGGGGGCCTTCTGGGCCGCCTCCTTCGCCGCGGCGAGGAACTTCTTGCGGAGCGGGTCGACCTCGTCCTCGAGCTTCGAGACGTTCGCCTTCAGCTCGTCGATGGTCTTGTCGTGCGCCTTCTTCTCGTCGTCGCTCACGTCCTTCGCGTCCCTCGCCGTCTTCTCCGCCTCGATCTGCGCCTTCGCGTCGGCGATGTCGGCCTCCTTGGCCGCGATCGCGGCGTACGCGTCGCCGAGGTCGCTCGAGATCAGCGCAAGGACGTTGGGCGCGCTCCCCTTCGCACTCTGGATGTCGGCGAGCGTGCGGGCCCAGACCTCGGCCGGGACGACGCGCGCATGCGACTTCGCGTACATCGGCTCGCTCTTGATCGCCTTCACCTCGCCCGCGGCGTCCTCGGGCTTGGGACCCACGGTCTTGAGCCAGTCGGCGTCCGCGCTCGCGGGGGTCGCGGTCAGGATGCGGTCCACCTGCTCGGCGGTCGCCTCGGCGGCGTCGGCGCGTCGGACGACGACGGACATCGGCGCGGGATCCTGGATGGCCCAGGCCACCTTGGGGTTGGCCATGGCGCCCAGGGCTCCGCAGCCCGTCATGATGAAGAGTAGCCCGACCAGCGCGCAGACCGATGCGGCAAGTCGGAGCGGCGCGGCCGCTCGACCTAGAAACGAGGACATTCTTTTTTCTCCCGGCTGCAGAGAAGTACGGTCGCGGCGCGGTTTTCTCCCCCGCTTTCAGCCCGGTCGGTTCGAGGAGGTGCGGCGTCGCACGAACCGCAGCGCGAGCGCGGCCTCGACGAGCAGCGCGAGCCCTGCGCCCCCGGCCGGCGCGGGGGCGGACTCGCAGCTGCAACCGCCCTTCGACGGGCGGCTCCCCGTGTTCCCCGCGTCGTCGCCTCCGGCGTCCGAGCCGGCGGTCCCGGCGTCGTCCCCGGTCGCCTCGTAGATCCGCAGCGACGAGGTGACGTCGGCGATCGACGACGCGCCGAGCGCCGAGGTGTCCCCGACGAAGAGCGTCGTGCCGACGAGCCCCACCGCCTGCCCGTAGTAAGCGTCGCCGACGAGCGTCGAAGACGGGGCGCTGACCCAGCTCGTGCCGCTCCCGCCCCAGACGTCGACCCGCCCCGTGCCGGAGGACGCCGTGTCGATCGCCGAGCCGACCGCGAGCAGGTTGCCCTCCACCGCCGCGCCGAAGTTGCCGAACGACTCGGCGGACGTGCCCGCGAGCACCGCCTGCTGCGTCCACTGCCCCGATGCGTACGCGAAGACGAAGGCGACCCCGCTGGCCGCGCCGCTGCCGTCCGAGGTGCCGGGCGCCGTCACCACCGCGAGGTTGCCCCCGGTCGCGATGGCGTTGCCGAACTGCTGGACGCTCCCGCCGTCGAGGGACACGGGCAGCGTGCCCACGCTCGTCCAGGCGCCACCGGCGCCGGCCGCGTACACGAGGACTTGCCCGGGCCCCGTGCCCGGATCGCCGACGAGGAGTTGCCCGTTGCCCGCGAACGCCACCGCGATCCCGAAGGCCTGGGCTGACGCGTCGGTGATGGCGGTGGGCGGGTCGGACCACGCGCCGCCGCTCGTCTGCGTGGACACGTAGACGGTTCCGGTGGGGCTCGAGGATCCGGGCGGCGCGGCGATCGCGACGTAGCCCGTGCCCGTCGCGCCCTGATAGACCGCGACGCTCCCGCCGAAGGACTGGTTCTCGTCGCCCGGGGGATCGGTCCACGTGTGAGCGGCGACGTAGCCGCCGCCGGTGTCGGCGAAGACGTAGGCGGCCGGCGGCGACCCCGGCGCGCCGATGGCGACGAGGCTGCCGGCCGCCGCCACCGACGAGCCGAAGTTGCCTCCGGCGATCGGCGTCGGCGCCAGCAGCGTCGTCGAGGTCCACGCGCCGGCGGCGCTCGAGTAGACGTACACCGCGCCCGGGGGCTTCGCTCCCGTGCCGGCGAAGGGCGCGCCGACGACCGCGACGGCGCCCGTCGTGGCGATCGACGAGCCGATCGACGTGGTCCCACCGTCGATCGTCGACTCGAGGGTCCAGCCCGTGGGCGCGGCCGAGGCGAGGTGGCTCACCAGCAGCATCGAGGCGGCGGGGGCCGCGCCGGCCAACCGGGCGGAGAGGCGCTGGGTCAATCGAGCTTCGCGGCCAGCGTGATCGGCGTCGCCGCGAGCGCCTTCGAGACGGGGCACCCCTTCTTGGCGCCCTCGGCGATCGCCTGGAACTTCGCCGCGTCGATGCCGGGGACGCGCGCGGCGCACTCGAGCGCGATCGACTTGATGGCGAACCCGTCGTCGACCTTCTGGAGATCGACGCTCGCGGTGACGCGGAGCTCCGTCGGCGCGTGCCCCGCGTCGGTCAGGGCGAAGGACAGCGCCATCGCGAAGCAACCCGCGTGCGCGGCGCCGAGGAGCTCCTCGGGGTTCGTCCCGGCCTTGCCGTCTTCGCTCTGGAAGCGCGTCTTGAACGAGTACGGCTGATCGTGGAAGACGCCGCTCTGCGTCGTCAGCGCGCCGTTACCGTGGAGACCATCGCCCTGCCAGACTGCCGTGCTCTTGCGGATCATGTCGTCCTCCTCGGCCGCACGAGGCGCGGCCGGCGAGGAGAGTAGTGAGCAACCCGGGTCGCTGGCTAGTCGCGGTGTCGCGCCCTTGCGTCCGCTTCTCGAAGCGTCGATCAGACGAGCGGTCGCCCTCCGCGGACGAGCCGTACTGCGGACCCCCGTCCGCGTGTGCTTCTTTGTCCTTGCCGCTCGCCGGACGTTCGGGAGGGGCACGAGGCGCCCGCCCCGGCTTGCCTCGAAAGTACCTCGCCCGCCACTGGACCCGGCGGACGAACGTCCGGCGCGGCGGCCCAATTTAGGCCGCCACCGGCTCGGCGGTCGACGCCTCCGCCGTGGCCGCCCGGCCCGCCTTCCGTCCGCGCAGCGCCGCCAGCATCGCGTAGCCCGCGGCGATCCACACGCCTTCCTTGGCCCGCCTCATGAGGACGAACGCCGCCACGCCCCCGGCGTCCACGCCGAGCGCCTGCAGGACCGTCGCGTAGCCGAGGTCGACCACGCCCAGGCCCGAGGGAGCCAGCACCACCACCGAGCGCACCATCGACAGCCCGGCCTCGAACGCGAAGACGGAGACGAGGTCCACGTGGGCGCCCACCAGGTGGAGCAGGAGCGCCGACTCGAGCGCCTCGAAGCACCAGCACCCGAGAAACGCGAGCGTCGCCGCCCACGTCGTGCCGCCTGCCGCGCGCAGGCGCTTCACCTGGCCGTCGGTCGCGACCGCATCGTGTCGCCGCGAATCGAGCCACTTCGCCAGCCGCTTGGACGGGATCCTCGCCAGCGCGCCGTGAAGCCGCGCGAACGTCGAGCGCCCGAGCAAGCCCGCACCGACGGCGGCCGAGAGCACCAGCGGAACCGCGGCCGAGGTGACGACCATCCACGGCAGCGCGGGCGCGTGGAGCACGGTCGCGAGCGTGGTCAACCCGGCGAACCCGGCGACGGCGCCCACCGCGATGTAGACCGCGTGGCTCCGCATCACGAGCCACTTTCGCGCGATCGACGCGACGACGCCGTCCGCGAGCGGCACGCCGCACCTCTTCTCGAGGAGGAGTGCGGTCGCGGTATCGGCGGCGACGAACCCGGCGGGCAGGGTCGCGTGGAGCGCCTCGCTCGCGAACCTCACCGGGAGCATGCGCGCGAGCGACGTCCGGTGGCCGAGGCCACGTAGGAGCACGACCATGCCCCACGCGTCGAAGGTCATTCCGATGGCGAAGGGCACCACCGCGGCCACGATGAGCGGTCCGGCGGAGCTGACGGCCCGCAACGTCGAGGCGACGTCCGCCTGCGCCACGAGGCGCGCGACGATGGCGACTGCGACGATGCACCCGAGGATCTGCAGCGCGATCCGGGCGCGTCCCTTGGTCATGGCCGCATCGCCGTCCGCTGGAGGGGAGGCGCGAGGAGCTCCTCGAGCGGGGCGCCCGACGCCGGGGCCACGTCCGCCGGGACGTCGAGGAGCGCACGCACGGTGGGCGCGACATCGGCCAGGTGGTGGGGGCGCGCCGCGTGCGCGAACCCACGGGCCTCGATGCCGCCGCCCGCCGCCACGAGCCACACCCGAGCCGACTCGGGGAAGGCGCGTCCGTGGACGCGGTAGTCGCGGCCGCGCCCGTGATCGGCGGTCAGGATGACCGTGGTGTGCTCGCCGCGCGCCCCCATGCGACCGAGGACGGTGAAGAGCTGCCCGATGGTGTCGTCGGCGGCGTGGAGCGACGCGAGGTAGCCGCCGTAGTCGCCGCGGTGGGCGTACTCGTCGGGCTCGCCGAGACCGAGGAACATGAGGCGCGGACGCTTGGCCTCGAGGTAGCCGAGGGCGAGGGCGGCCGTGAAGCGGTCGGGACGGAAGTCGTCGTGCCCGGGAAAGGCATCGGCGCGTGCTCCCTGCGCGAGCGCGTCGCGCGTCGCGGCGTCGTCGCGGAGCGATTCGGAGTGGGCCGTCCACGAGCGCCCGGTCGACACGACGAGGCTCCCGGGATCGACGCTCGCGGCGCGCTCGATCTTCTCCCACGAGGCAAACACCGCCACGTCGCTCGGCCGCGGCGAGCGCGCCCGCACCTCGTCCATCACCGTCGGCACGCGGGTCCGAGCGCAGTCGTTGTCGGCGCAGTCGTGACGGCTGCGGCCGGTGAAGATCTCCGTGTAGCCGGGGAGGGAGACGAAGTTCGGGCCCGATGCGGCGATGGCCGGGCCCGCGCCCGGGGCGCCGAGCGCCGAGCCCCGCTCCGCCACCAGCGCGTGAAGGTGAGGCATCAGCGCGTCGGCCGACGGAGCCGGCGCTCCCGTGCCGGCGGACAGCTGCGGGTCTCCCCCGACGAAGACCTCCTGCCAGCGCGCGCCATCCAGGACGACGAGGACGACCGCGGTCTCCTCGTCCGCCTCGCGCGGCGTCGGCTCGTGCGCCGTCGCCTTCGGCGCGAAGACGGTGGATAGGCGCAGCGAGTCGTCGACCTCGCGCGGCCGGAAGCAGCTCGCGGAGATCGCCAGGGACGCGAGGGCCAGGGTCGCGAACGCGGCGCCTCTTCTGGCTCTCATGGGCCACCACGATGGCCGCGTCGCGTGGCGCTACGAAGACGCGCGATCAAAGAAGACGTGAACTCGCGCGCAGGTCGCATGGCCACTCCACGGATCCGACGGCATCGCCATGGAGGCGTTCGTGTGACGAACGTGAAAACTCGCTCGATTCGGTGGTCGTGGAGGGTGCGCGAGCATGCGGTTCGCGCGAAGATCGACGCATGAATGCGCAGCGAAAGCGGCAGCGGGCGACCGAGAACGTCGAGCACCAGGATCGGGCCTCCGGTGTCTACCTCGTGACGCCGCCAGGCCGTGTGGCCCGGCGAGGTTCGACGCGGCTGGAGCCATCGCCGTCACCCGCCGAGCCCACGTTCCGCCGCGGCCGTTCGGATCGCGGCGACGCCTGACCGACGCGCGGCGCGCCTAGGAGCGCGCCTCCGGACCCACCGCGCGCTCGTGGCGCTCGTTGCCGGCGTGAGCGTCGTGGTGCGGCGTCAGCGTGCGGCCGACCTCACCGAGCGCCGACTCGAAGACCTCGAAGCCGCGCTCGAGGAGCGCGACGCCGTAGGTCGCCGTCGCCGCGACGCCGAGGGCCGCCGCCGCGGGGAGCGCGACGATGCCGGTGAGAGTCTTCTCCCACTGCTGGACGGCGACCGTCGAGAGGTGATGCGCGAGCTGCGCCGTGTGGCGACGGTCGATCGTGTGACGGTCGACGCGAACGGTGCCGTTCTCGGTGTTCCACTTGTCGATGACGTTCATGGGGTGTTCTCCTCTTCGGGCGGGAGCATCCACCCGCGCGGTGACCGTGCGGCGAACCGTGTGAGAACTCTTTGGCCGACCTGGGTGACGGGACGGCATCACGTTTGACGCTCTGTGACGCAAACGTCACCCAGCCTTCCCTTCAGCGTCCCGGGGGGTGGCTAAGAGTCCGAGGCATGGCACGCGTAGTCCTCATCGAGGACGAGCCGGATCTCCGGGAGATCCTGCAGTACAACCTGACGCAAGCGGGTCACCGCGTGCAGGCGGCCGGTACGGCGGAGGCGGGGCTGCGGCTGGCGCGCGAGACGCTGCCGGACATCGTCCTGCTCGATCTGATGCTCCCGGATCGACCCGGGACGACGGTGTGCACGGCGCTCCGGCGCGAGCCGCGAACGCAGGACATCCCCATCATCATGGTCACCGCGAAGGGGGAGGAGGTCGACCGCATCGTCGGCCTGGAGCTCGGCGCCGACGACTACCTCGTCAAGCCCTTCAGCGTGCGCGAGCTCGTGCTCCGGATGAACGCCGTGCTTCGCCGCGGCGACGCGAAGGAGCCGGTGGTCGTCGAGATCTCCGAGCTTCGCATCGATCGCGACGCGCACCGGGTCGAGGTGGGCGCGGCCGAGGTTCCGATGACGCCGCTCGAGTTCAAGCTGCTCCTCACGCTCGTCCTGCGCCGCGAGAGGGTGCAGACGCGCTCCACGCTGCTCGGCGACGTGTGGGAGCTCGATCCGGGCGTCTCGTCGCGCACCGTGGACACCCACGTGAAGCGGCTGCGCGACAAGCTGGGGAGCGCGGGGCGCTTCATCCAGACCGTGCGCGGCGTGGGGTATC
>JBEKGQ010000034.1:0-22850 GCA_050012715.1 Polyangiaceae bacterium | reverse complement strand
CGCGACGAGTCGTGAGGTCGTAGACTCGGGCTCGCTCACCAGAGCGAGGAGCCCGCGATGAGCAGCGAGAACCCGTTCCGCGTCGGCCTCGAGACCGAGCGCACGCCGGCGCCCTGCGTCTTCGTCATCTTCGGGGCGTCGGGCGACCTCGCGCGCCGGAAGCTCCTTCCGGCCCTCTACAACCTGGCGGTCTCGAGGCTCCTGCCTCCCGGCATGTCGATCGTCGGCTTCGCGCTGACCGAGGAGAGCGAGGCGGAGTTCCGCCGGACGATGCACGACGGCGTGGCCGCGTTCTCGCGCCGCAAGCCGATCGACGAGACGGTGTGGAGCGACTTCGAGAGCCGCCTGCACTACATCGCGGGAAAGTTCGAGGACCAGGCCAACTTCGGCCGGCTGCGCGAGAAGCTCGAGGAGCTCGACCGCACCAACGGCACCCGCGGCAACCGCATCTATTACCTCGCGGTTCCGCCGAGCGTGTTCCGCATGGTGAACGACAACCTCGCGAAGGCGGGCCTCGTCTGCGACCCGGACGACCCCAGCCGGTACTCCCGCATCATCATCGAGAAGCCCTTCGGGAGGGACCTCGCGAGCGGCGACGCGCTCAACGCGGATCTCCATCGCGTGTTCCACGAGCGGCAGATCTTCCGCATCGACCACTACCTCGGCAAGGAGACGGTGCAGAACCTCGTCGCGCTGCGCTTCGGCAACGCCATCTTCGAGCCCCTCTGGAACCGGAACCACATCGACCAGGTGCAGATCACCGTCGCGGAGGACATCGGGGTCGAGGGCCGCGGCAAGTTCTACGAAGAGGCGGGGACGACCCGCGACATCGTGCAGAACCATCTCTTGCAGCTCCTCATGGTCATGGCGATGGAGCCGCCGGTGGCCTTCACCGCCGACGAGGTACGCGACGAGAAGGTGAAGGTGCTCCGCTCGCTGAAGCCCATCGTCGGCGACGACGTCGCGCGCCTCACGGTGCGCGGGCAGTACGGGCCGGGGAACTTCGCCGGCAAGCCGGTGCCCGGGTATCGCCAGGAGCCCAACGTCAGCCCGACGTCGATCGTGGAGACCTTCGTCGCGATGCGCATCGAGATCGACAACTGGCGCTTTGCCGGGGTGCCCATCTACATCCGTGCCGGCAAGCGCCTCACGAAGCGCGTCACCGAGATCAGCGTCCACTTCAAGGAGGTGCCGCACGCGCTCCTCGCCCAGCAGGGGCCGGTCGACCCGGACGTGCTCGCGATCCGCATCCAGCCCGACGAGGGCATCGGCCTCCGCTTCGTCGCCAAGGTGCCGGGGCCGACGATGACGCTGCGCCCGGTGACGATGGACTTCCGCTACGGGGCGACCTTCGGCGGCAGCGGCCCGGAGGCGTACGAGCGGCTCATCCTCGACGCGATGATCGGCGACCCGACCCTCTTCGCGCGCGCGGACGAGGTCCACGCGGCGTGGCGCTTCATCACGCCCATCCAGGAGGCGTGGAGCAAGGCGCCGCCGACCGTGCTCCCCGGCTACGCCGCGGGGACGTGGGGGCCCACCGCGGCGACGGACCTCATCGAACGCGACGGCCGCTCGTGGAGGCGACTATGAGACTCACGATCGATCAGGTCGAGCGCGAGGTCGCGCGGCTCTGGGAGGAGGAGGCCAGAAAATCCGGCGGATCGCGCGTCGAGCTCCTGACGCTGGTCGCGCTCGTCAGCGAGCCGGCCCTCTTCGATCGAGCGCAGAAGGTCCTCGCGGAGGTCGTGAAGGGGATTCCGTGCCGCACCATCACCGCGGTCTGGCGCGACGGCGCGCAGCCCGCGCTCACCGCGGACGTGGCGCTGCATCGCGCGGCGGCGGGCGGTCCCGCGTGCGGCGACGCCATCACGCTGGAGGCCATCGGCGAAGCGCGCGAGTGGCTGCCCGGGAACGCCGATCGCCTGGCGCTGTCGGACCTGCCGGTGTGCGTCTGGTGGGTGGGGGACCTTCCGGACCACGACGACCTCTTCGATCGCATGGTGGTCGACGCCGACGTGGTCATCGTGAACTCGCAGGAGATGGACCTTCGGGACCTCGAGAAGCTCGCCAGCATCGCCCAGCGCTCGCGCGGGCGGTACGCGCTCGCCGATCTCGCGTGGGCCCGTCTCCACTGGGTGCAGGATCTCGTGGCCCGGTTCTTCGACGACGAGCAGGGACGGGCGTGCCTGCCGGGGCTCGAGCGCATCGACATCCAGTTCTCGCCGCGGCCGGGCGAGAAGGACGCGGCCAGCACCCGCTCGGGTCTGCTCTTCGGGTGGCTCGCCCACGTGCTCGCGTTGCCGGCCGAGTCGCCGCGGTGGACCCGCGGCGACACCTGGGCCGAGGTGACCATCGGCCACGTCGTATCGCGCTTCGAGCAGCGGCCGCAGGAGGGGGTCCGGCCCGGTGGAATCGTGCGCCTCACGATGCAGTGCAAGACGGGCCGGTTCGAGATCCAGCGCCAGGACGACCCGCAGGCCTTCCGCTGGTCGCGAGAGGTCCCCGGCACGGCGACGCCGCCGCAGCTCCTCCGCATCCTGTCGCTCGACGAGCCGACGTTGCTCCTCCGGTGCCTCGAGCGCCCGCGGCGCGATCCGCTTCTCGAGACGAGCCTCGCGGTCGCGAGTCGCATCGTCCGCCCCGTCGCCCCACGGCTGTCGAAGGCCCCGCCGGCCTGAGGGACCGGACGAGGACGGCCCTCCCGGAGAGACGCCGCGCCGCGCAGAGCACAAAATGGCACGAAGGCGACTCGGTCACCCGAGTCGCCCTCGAAGAAGTTCAACTTGTCTGCGTTGGGCGCGTCGTCGCGCGCCGTCGATGGTTTAGGATCGATCTCGCAAACCCGTCCCGGTCTTCACGTCTTGTGTGCACATGACATGATCCGAGCATCGTTCGTGACGGCGTGAGTGTCCTCTAATCCCGGCCCTCGACCGTTCGCGCGGTTCGGGCTGTCGGGCAGGATGGCCTAGCTGTTCGCACCGGCCAGCTTCGATCGACCCGCTCACGGCTCACTCGATCGCGTGTGTTGCTTTCGCATCCACCTGCGAAACCCTCGTCCTAGCACTTCGAGGGTCAGCGCCTCGCGGCGCCTCGCGTGACGGACCGCCCGCACCTCGTCGGCTGGGGCAGCCTTCACCGTGCACGTCGCCGATCTCCGACGTCCTTCGTCGTCATCGCGGGCACTGCCTCGCCGGTTCCAGGACCGGCGGGAAGCTGGCTCGAAGCGCGCCTTGCGGCTTGCTCCGAGTGTTCACCCGCGCGACCGAGACTGCCCCCACGCCGCGCCTTGCGGCTCGACGTGGCAACAATCGGGACGCCTTCCGTCGTGTCTCGACCGACCGGGTTGCCCCGGTCGCCGACCCCACGAGCGCCTTCTTGTTCGAAATGCGCTGCGTAGTTTCACACACCGTTCTCACCTCGGAGCCGCCGCCTCGTGTGTCAGCACGTTGGTGCGGAGTGCTCCTCGGCCAGCGTCGCGTCGCCGACTTGCCTTGCGGCTCCTCGTGCGTCGCGACGCGCGATGCGTCAGACCGACTTCTGCCTACTCACGTTCTTCGTACGAGCACCCGCGCCTCGTCGGTTCCCGATGCGTCATGCGCTTGCGCGCCTGCGCGATCGAGGGGATCGCCTGCTTCACATCAGAGCGATTCGCTTCGGTGGGCCACACGTTTCGTCGTGTTGTCACCGCGGTGGGCGTTTTCTTCCCGTCGCGATGCGTGTGATCCGGACCTCTGGCATCTCTGTCGCCTCCCCCATGGGTGTCACGTCGCTCGCGCGACCTGCGCATCCGTGGGAGCCGCCGAGACCGCTCTCGACCCGATCGCGTGAACGTGCGAGCCGGACGAGCGATCCGAGATGCCTTCCATCGAGCAAGAACCTTTGCCCCGCAACACCCTCTCGAGCGTCCGGCGCAGGAGTTCCCCGGCTTCGCGGCTTGGCCACCGCGACTCCGGTTCTCGACGCCTTTTCACCTCCGGGAGACCTTGCGGAGCTCTCGGAGGCCGGGTCCCCGTCCACGCGCCCCGCTGCCAACGGGAGTCACGCTTCTCTGGACCTCGGCGCCGCTTGCCGACTTCTGCAACCTGAAACAACGCGCGGGCACACCCAACGAGCGTTCGATCCTCGCACGCGAGTGGGACTTTCGCCCCGCTACTCGCCGGCACCAACCGATGCCGGTTGCGTCGGCCCGCGATACGTTGCCGCATCGGGGGCCTGCGAGCCTCGAGCTGCACGCGCCGGCTTGCGCACGACGTGTTCCACTTGCGTGGACAGGGCAGAACGAGGGCCGAGTCGTTCGAGCAAAGGCGAGCCGCGCGCTCTTGGACGATGTCGCGCGTGCCCTTCTCGTGACGACCCGGGCACCCGGGTCACCGGCTCGATCGGCGGTGGGGCCTGGAGGACCCCATCACTCGTCGCGCCGGCCTAGGCTCCTCTTTGATGCCTCCCCGCGAAGGGCGACACCGTCGAAAGAACCAGGGTGCCTTCTGCCGCGCCGGAACCCTTACGCGAGCGGAGGATGGCTCCTCCGTGCGCGCCTGGACCGCGGTTTCGTCACGCCGCCTCCGGAGAGGCATTGCTCGGAAACGCGCGCGCCTTTTTTTACCCGTTCTGCGGCGCCTTCTTCTGACGAAGAAAGCACCCGAACCGGCTCGACTGACCGTGCCCGGAGACCGAAGCCCCCGGAACGACCAGTCGCAGCGCCCGTCACGGCTTCTACGACCGAATCAGCTCGCGGGCAGATGTGCCGCGAACTTCATGGGCCCTTTCTCTTACGAATCGAGTTCTCGCGCAATACAAAAAGCAGCGGAACAATGCTTTTTTTCTTCCACTTTTTGCCCACAGGATTGTCCACAGCTTGTCCCCCTTCGTCGCGCGTTTTCTCGGTATTTGTCGGGCTACGAGGGGGTCCGGGGCGGCGGGGAGAGGCGCCGGGAAACGATATTGTGCCAATGATTGTATCGAATGATTGTGGCGCTACCGGGCGAATACGAATTGAGTGCGCGTATTGAGTTGTCGACGTGACCCGCCGGCGTGACTTTCTCGTCACCGTCGCGAACGAGGGGCGCGCGTGCGTGCTCAGGGCCGCGTGGCGTGGCGAAAGACGACCGTGCGCCGCTTTTCGATGGGCGCGTTCGACAGGGGCGTCGTGGCGAGCTTCACCGCGAGCCCGGGCTCGAGCGGCACGACGCGCGGAGGGTCGCCGAGATCCCAGGCGACGCCGTCGGTGTACGGGAACACCCAGGGCGCCTTCGGCCCGAGCCCCACCGCGACGACGCGGTCCTCGCCGGCGCGGCCGACGACCCGCACGCCGTCACTCAGCTCGGTCACGCCCTCGAGCACCGTCGGAACGAACCCCGCGCGCACGAGGCGCCGCGCGAGCGTGAGCAGCTCCGGCACGCGCGCGACGGCGTCGGGCTCATGGTGCGACTCGAAGAGCGATAGCCAGAAGGGCAGGGGAGCCTGCGCCATGGCCGCCGGCGCCCCCGTCTTCCGCCACCACGCCACCGGGGCCGTCACCGCGCACACCGACGTCCGCTCCACGGAGGGCGCCTCGAACGGCGGATCGCACGCGACCACGACGCTCGAGGGATCCGACATCACCTCCGCGCCCGTCGAGAGGTCCAGCGCCGTCACCTTCGTGCTCGTCGGTCCCGGCACGGCGGGGAGCGCGGCGGTGGTCACACCGGCGAGGGCGCTCACGCGCAGGAGCGACGCGGCATCCCACGCCAGATCTTCCTCGCGCAGCCACGAAGCCTGCGCGGGGACGTGCGTGCCGGCGGCCTCGGCGCACTCCCGCACGCCGAGCAGACCCCCGATGCTCGCCGCGGGCGCCGACAGCACGACGACTCCGGCCGACCCCTCTCGCCACACCGTCATCGCGTCGGCCGACGAGGAGCACCACGCCAGCGCGCCTCGCGCGAGCGCGATCGGGCGCGGCCCCGCCGGCGCGCGCAGCGACAGCGCGTCGTCACGGCTCGCGACGGCCAGCGTGCAGCTCCCCGCCGCCGGTTCCACGAGGGCGAACGGGCGCCCGGGCGCCACGCCCGAGATCACCCGGAACCCTTCTCGACGGAGGGACGCGCGCGCGGGCGCGTCCAGCCAGCTCGTCTCGAGCGGCGGCGCCGGCCATCGGTGATCGGCGAGCCAGCCGTCGAGCGCGGCGTCCGCGCACTCGTTTCCCCCGTCGGCCCACGCGGCCGGGGTGACCTCGCTCCACGGCCGCGCGAGGGGGCCGCCCAGCTGGCGGGCCTCGGCGCGCAGGAGCGCGAGGCCAGCGCCTTCCGCGGCCTCGAGGACGACGTGCGCCTCGCCGCAAGCGCACCACCCCACCGAGCCCGGAGCTTCCGCCGTCATCGGCCCCTGTCGTGCCCGCACGGTCCCCGAGGTGGCGACGGCGACGAAGCAGCTCGACGCCGGCGCGTCGAGCTCGAGGGGGCTTCTCCCGAGCAGCTCGTTGGAAGCCAGCTCCTTCATGCCGTGGGCGACGAACGGAGTCTCGACGCGATCGAGCTCGGCGCGGAGGGAGCGCTCGCGCGCGAAGAACCTCCAGCCGGTGACCGCCGACGCGATCACCGCGAGCGCGGCCGCCGCGAGGAGGATCCTCCGGCGCCGACGGCGGCGCGCGCTGGCGGCGAGATCCTTGTCCAGCGCTTGCCGGCGCTCCTCGGCGGCGGCCATCGTCTCGCGCCGGATGCGCTCGTGCTCCGGGTGCCGCCCGCCGAGCACGGAGAGGGCGCGCTCGACCTCGTCGAGGTCCGGCGGCGGGGGCTCGGAGAGCTTCGGCACGCTTCCAGTGAACGGCAGTCCGCCGGGAAGGGGCAAGTCGGCCGCAAGGGCGCCTACAATCGCGGGCGTGCTCCGCTTCGCGCACCTGGCGCTCCTCGCCGCCGTGGCGGTCGCGCTCGTGGCGAGCTGCCGCGGCGCGACGGTCTCCCCCGGTCCCGCGCGCGCGCCCGTCGCGGTCGGGTCGAGGACCGTGCGCAGCAACGTCGCGCGGGGCGACTACGCCGGCTCGGCCGTCTGCGCCGGCTGCCACGCCGACGTGGCCTCGTCGTGGGCTCACTCTCCGATGCACCGCATGACCCGCGACGCCCGGGGGGCGGAGGTGCGGGCCCCGTTCGACGGGACACGCTGGTCGTTCGAGGCGGACGCGGTCACCCTCGAGCAGAGGGACGGGGAGCGCTTCGTACGCATCGAGTCGGCCGGCGGAGGAGCCACGAAGACGTACCGCGTGACCCGCGTCATCGGTGGGCGCACGCGCGAGGACTTCGCCGGGGTCGACGTCGCCGGCGGGCGCGACGAGATGGTGCTGCCGGTGTCGTTCGTCTTCGCGACGAAGGCGCTCCGCTACAAGGGCTACTCGGTGATGGTGCACGAGCGCTCGACGCTGCGAGCCGGCCCGGTGTGGAGCCGCACGTGCATCTTCTGCCACAACACGGTCCCGGAGATGGATCGGCTGCTCGGCGCGCTCGCGGGCGGTCGCGCTCCGGCCTATCAGGGCGAGCAGGTCGACCGCTGGCTGCCGGCCGAACGGCGCTCCCGCGTCCGGGTCACCGACGACGGCGGGTTCGAGCACGTCGTCGGGGACGAGATCGGGCGGCTCGGCGGCACGCCGCCTCCCGCCGGGGAGGGAGCGCGCGCCAGCGCGCGGAGAGCGATCGACGTCGTCCGCGCGGGCTTCGACGGCGACGATCTGGTCGAGGAGGGGATCGGCTGCGAAGCCTGCCACGGCGGGTCGGCGGAGCACGCGCGCAACCCTGGCGTCCGGCCGTCGTTCACGCCGACCGCGCCATGGCTCGACGTCGGGTTCCCGCGGCCGGGTCCGGCGGAGGCGCTCAACCGCGCCTGCGCGCGATGCCACCAGGTCCTCTTCTCGCGGTATCCGTTCACCTGGGAGGGCGGTCACCGTGACGCGACCGCCGGCGGCAGCCACATCAACTCCGGCGAGGCGCGGGACTTCCTCCTCGGTGGATGCTCCGGGGCCATGGTGTGCACCGCCTGCCACGACCCGCACGGCTCCGACGACCCCGCCGCGATGCACGCCCTCGCCACCCCGGCGGGCAACCGGACCTGCACTCCTTGCCACGCCGCGCTCGCCGACCCCGACGCCCTCCGCCGCCACGCCCACCACGATCCCGCGGGCGCCGGGGCGTCGTGCGTCGGCTGCCACATGCCGCGCAAGAACATGGGCCTCGACGGACCCCTCACCCGCTACCACCGCATCGGCTCGCCGACGGATCCCGCGCGCGTGCTCGGCGACCGGCCCCTCGAGTGCGCGCTCTGCCACGCCGACGCCACCGTGCGTCGCCTCGCCGACACGATGGAGGCCTGGTGGCCGCAGCGTCGCTATCCCCGCCAGCGGCTCGAGGAGCTCTACGGCTCCCTCGACGCGAACGTGATGCGGGCGACCCTCGAGCGCGGCAAGGCCCACGAGCAAGCAGTGGCGATCGGGACCCTCGCCGAGGCCCGCGCGCGCGATGCGGCGCCCCTCATCGCTGCGCAGCTCGGGAACGAGTACCCTCTCGTCCGCGAGTGGGCCCGGCGCGCCCTGGGCGCGCTCGGCGCGGCCGCGCCTGGGCCGCCCGCGCCGGCCCCTCGTGGCCCGGGCGTCGACGAGGACCCCGAGGACTGAGCCTCGCTGCCGGGGCGGCGGCGTGTGCTACACCTCCGGCCGAATGACCGCGGCCCGCGATCGCCTCCGCGCCCTCTACGCGCAGAAGCCCGTCGTCCTCGCCCCCATGGAGGACGTGACGGACGCGGTCTTCCGTCGCCTGTGCCGCAAGCACGGGGCGACCATCGCGATGACCGAGTTCGTGAACGTCGAGGGCCTGCTCCGCGGCTGCCGCAACGCCCGGCGCAAGATCCAGCTCTCGGACGACGACGAGCTCACCGCCATCCAGATCTACGGCGCCGACCCGCAACGGCTCGCCGAGGCGGCGCACTTCGCCGAGAGCGCCGAGCCCTTCTTCATCGACGTCAACTGCGGCTGCTGGGTCCCGAAGATCGCCGGCCGCGGCGCGGGGGCGGGGTGGCTGCGGGATCCGGCGGCGATGGTGGCGATGGCACGCATGGTGGTCGAGAGCGTGGCGCTCCCGGTGACGGTGAAGACGCGCATCGGCCTCGGCCCCGAGTCGCACATGCCCATCGTCGACCTCGCGCGCCGGCTGGAGGACGCGGGGGTGGCGGCGCTCACGATTCACTGCCGCACCGCGCAGATGGGGCACTCGGGCGCGGCGGACTGGTCGTGGGCGGCGAAGGCGCGGGAGTCGGTGTCGATCCCGGTCCTCGTCAACGGCGACGTTCGCAGCGCGGACGACGCCCGCCGCGCCATCGCCGAGACGGGCTGCGCCGGCGTCATGGTCGGCCGTCGCGCCATCGAGCACCCGTGGGTCTTCCGCGAGGCGCGGTCGCTGCTCGACGACGGCGTGGAGATCGCGCCGCCGACGCCGGAGGAGCGCATCGCCCTCTGCCGCGAGCACCTCGTGGCCAACGTCGCGCAGCGGGGGGAGCCGCACGGCGTCCACTGCACGCGCCGCCACCTCTCGGGGTACCTGAAGGGCCTCTACGGAGCCGCCGCGCTCAGGCAGCAGCTCAACCTGTGCGACTCGCTCGAGGGGTGCCTCGCCATCCTCGACACCGCGCTCACCCGCGCCGACTCCGCCGCCGCGTAGAACGCATCCCAGAACCGCGCGATACCTTCGCGATGCCAGCATGACTCGCGCGGTCTCGCCTTGAGGTATCTATGCTCGGCGGAGCCCGACCCAAAGTTGCAATGCCTGGCTACCGCCGAGTCGCTTGAAGCCGCCGACGCGCGAGAACGGCGTGAGGCCATCGGAGCTCTCGCCGCGCGCCTGGGCCACGATTGGAGTGTCGGGTCTGGCAAAGACGAGACGAGCAACGTGCTCCTGCACGGACCCAGTGCTCACGGGTTTGTGGTCGTACCGGGAGGGCCTATGCGCATGGGCCTGCGCGAGGCCGACGAGGCCGCTGTATCGCGGCTGGTCGAGTGGACATCGAAAAGGAGAACTCGCTCCACTGCGATGGAGAGAGCGCGAAGCCCGAACGTTCGGTGATGGTCGCGACATTCCTGTGTTCGGAGCGTCCTCCTCACGCCCCCGGATGGATGGCGACGCGGATGGTGTCTGGCGCAATACCGTCGCCATCGACGCGATGGTGTCCGAGAGCGAGCTCGCCGTCCTCTTCGCCGCGCTGCGTACGCGCGGCAGCCCAGCTATGCCCTGCGCGGTGCGGTTGGTGCGCGAGGTCGCGCTCTCAACGTGAAGCGGCCACGCATCTTCGCCATTCTTGCGCTGACGCGATCAAGGTGCTGGTGCTGTCTACGACGCGTGACGATCGACGTTGGCAACAGCCGCGACGAGGTAGTTCGCCTGGCGTTCGTACGTGCCTGCGAGGAGTTGCAGTTGGCGCTTCGGGTGTGGCTCCGACACTGGCTATCATGCAGCCCTGCGGATGCGTGGCTTGGGCGGGGCGAGCGTGAGGTCCATGGCGGCATCCCAGCGATCGGACAGGGCGACGGCGCGGAGCCGCAGGATGTGTTCGCCGGTGTCGACCTTCCAGCGTGAGCCGCTGCGGTTCATGCGCAGGTTGACGAGCCTCTTGCACGTCGCCTCCACATTGCCGCTGCCGATCGGCAACCCGAGCCTCCTCGCGCGTGCGTAGTCCATTCGAGCCGCGCTGTTCACCAGGTAGGTGATGGCTTCATGAACGGCTTGTTTCGGCATCGCCCGCGATGAAGTGTTCGGCTTCCGATGCGCGAAGTTCGCGGAAGATCTCCGCGCGAGCGGAGCTGGCGTTGAGCAAGCGGAGCTTCCAGCGCGCGCGAAGCTTCTCGGCTTCCTTCGGCTCGACGACCTTCGCCGCCGCCGCGAGCTTCTCGAGGGTGTGCCAGAAGTCGACCAGACCGTAGACGCGGCGACGCCCGAACGTCTCGCGGTCGAACTGCGCCGCCGCGCGATGCAGGCGTTCGCGCAGGACCACGGCACGACGATCAACTACACATACCTCGACCAGGAAAAGCGACCGTTCACGCTGCAAGCGTCGAGAACCGCCCACAAATTTGAAAGGCCGCGATCATCGGGAGGCTACGACTTGGCCCCGATCCCCTCCAGCGCCCTTCGGAGGACCTCGCGCTGGGTCACGGCGGGATCGGCGAGTGCCGCGGACACGAGCGGCCTCGCGACCTCGCCGATGCGCGTGAGTACATCCACGGCGCGATCCTCGGGGACCTTGTCGTTGGCGCGCCACGCGAGAATGGCGGTGATGACGGCCTCCGCGACGGCCCGGGTAGGCGCGAGGTCCGCATATCGCCAGGCACCGCGTGCATGCAGCGTACCGCCGGGTCCGTCCTGCGGCGAGAAGTAGTGGTTGAAGCGCATACCAAGCACGAGCGCCTCTCGGCGCTCGACGGGCAAGCGCTCGAGAACCCTGCGCAGATCGCGCCAGAACGCCTCGCCCACCATGGCGGCGCCGACAAGCTTGTCGAACCGTGCTTCGGGAACCGTCTTCTGGCGGTCGAGCAGATCGGACATCGCAATGGTGAGCACGGCGGCTTGCAGATCCGGTGTGCGCCCGCTGGCGAGTAGACGATCGGCCGCGGCGGCGAGGGCATCCGCCGGTACGCGTCTTTCGATCGTCTCGACGAGCAACGTCTGCAATCTCGCCCGATTCTCCTGCTCCACGCCCCACGGGCTCTGCCCGGGCGGGGGCCACGGTACGTTGAGCGCGTAGGGTGGGACCGCGGCATCCTCGCAAGCGGCGAGGACCTGCTCGGGCGTCGCCTCGTACGTTACGCGCTGCAGCCAGCGCTCTTTTGGCGCGCGTCCATGTACGACCGCTAGAGCGGTTCTCCACAAGGGCTCGCCCTCGACCACTCGGTCCATCGGTCCGCCCGCTCTGACGCCGAGGCCAAGAGAGCGCGCGACGTCCCAGTCGCTTCCGAGCAGACCATGGCGGACCAGCGTGCCGCGGATCTTCCACGCGAGCCCTTCGCGCTCGAGGATCGTGCCCAGCAAGGACCGCTGCGCGTCGCCGAGGTCGGCGGGGAGGCGGGGCTCGGCAAAGATAGGGGGGTCCTCGAAGAGGATGACGTCGACCGCGGCTGACGCGACGCGCGCTTCCGTCGGCTTGCCCGCGCTCAGCTCGAGCAGCTGCCTGAGCAGCGGTATGTCGCCGCTTCGCGCTGCGACCTCCATCAGCACCACGACGGCGAATTGATCGAGCGTCCCCTCGCCCCAGGGGAAGTTCTTCTGCTGGGCCGCGGGGCCCTTCCCTGCCCATCCGACTAGCTCGTCGCGAGCCGATGCCGGCCACTCCGACCGTGCGACGTAGGCGAGAGCGACCGCCGCGGCGAACCGGAGGAGAGGCTCGCCCTCCCCCAACAGGCGCTCGAACGTCGCACGGTCGTCGCCCTTCTCGAGGTAGCGGCCGAGCATGCCGAGGGACAGAACGGCGCTGGCCCGCGCCGCCGCGTCCGTGTCCGCGGCTGCCTTTGCGCGAACGGGCTGGATCGTCACCGGAGCCTCCCTGGGGAGCATGGCCAGCGTGAGGGACGCTGCGGAGCGGACAGCGGCCTCCTTCCGCGAAAGCGCCGCGACGTAGCCGTCCCGCCCCGCCGCGACGGCCCGGTGAATCCGCTGCAGCGGGTGGTCTTCGGGAGCCTGCGCGACCGATTCCGGCTTCACGTCGAACCCCCGCGCCAGGTACCGGACGTGACTACCGCCGGTCGCCAGGTCGGCGAGCAAGACCAGGAGCCGGTCCGCGATCTTGTTCGTCGGGTCCACGGCCGCTTGCACAAGGAACGGCGCGGCCGCGACCGCTGCAGGTGTGATCTGCCCGTCGTGAACAAGAATGTCGGTCAGCGTGTCGATCGCGCGCCGCCGGTCGGCCGCCTTGGCGCTGCTCAGCAGGCGCATGTTCTCGGGCACGGCCGTCGCCGGCCCGCGCGCGCCTTCGAGGGATGCCCAGTCGAGGGCGTCCGGGTTCACGGCGCCACCCTACACGAGCTTGCGGGCGGTCGCTACGGATAGTGGGTTGTGCCCGGAGTCCGGTTCGCCGCGATGCGGCTGTTGGGGTCGCCCGTATGGTTGTAGGTCACCGTGCAGTTGTTCCGGGCAGCGAAGGCCTGCATTTCGCGGTGGCATGCGGGGCAGGGTGGCAAGGTGCCGTTAATCTCCAGGTGCCCGCCCTGGAGATTGACCTGCCCGGCCGCCTGGCGGGCCTCGAGGTCACGAATCATCTGCTGCTCGGTATCGGAGGTGCGATGCAAGAGTTCGCCGTTCGGGCCGCGCGCCGTCAGGTTCTGGAAGGGGTTGATCCCGTTCGCCGCGTTGTAGTTACGCGAGTAGTTGTCGGGCTCGCTATTGTAGCTGGAGGTCGTGCCCAGGTTGATGGGGGGCCCGCCGCCTGCTGGCGTGAAAGTGCCCGTCGCCGTGTGGGCAAGCCCATCCGGGTCGACCCATCCAATGGGATTCCAGCAATAGAGATAAAGGTTGGGATCGGGCAGGTTCCCTGCCGGATCTTGGCTTACATAGCGGCCCGTATCGGGGTCGTAGTAGCGGTACCGGTTGTAGTGCAGGCCTGTCTCGGGGTCGGCCCACTGTCCCTGGAACCGGTGCGGCGTGGTCTCGCCCGTGGCGGTCGCCACCCCCCAGGCGCTGCGGCTCATCTCGCCCACCACCTTGCCGTCGCCCGTGACCAGGTGCTCCGGCGTCCCGAGCGGATCGCTTACGTAGTAGGTCCAGGCCCCAGCCTTCCGGCCGGCGGGCGACGAGACATCTTCCCTGTGCCCCAGCGGAAAGAGGTCGTTGGGGTCGTAGGCGTACGTCCGCTCGTGAACGACCGGATCTCCGTTGGCGTGAGCCGTCCTGCGGATCTCGTGCAGGATCTTGGTGTCGCTCCAGACGTACCTGGTCGATGAACGGAGGGCTCGCTCCCCACCGCTGCGCTCGAAGACCTCCTTGCGTACGCGGCGCGAGAAGGGATCGTAGGCGAACTCCACCTCCGTCCCCTCCGGCGTGACGACGCGCGCGAGGTCGCCTGCGCCACTCCATTCGTATCGCCACGTTCGCTCGGTGCCGTCCGCAGCTAGCTCCCTCTTCTCGACGAGGCATCCGTCGGCGTCCCACAAGTAGCGAACACTTCCCTTCTCCTCGAGGACATTGCCCTTGCGGTAGCGGCGGGGGTGCGTGCCGTCGTGAGAGATGTTGCGCGCTTCGTCGTAGCGGAATCGTTCCGCCGCGCCGTTCACGTCGACGGTTGCCACCAGCTGTTCGCGCTGGTCGTACTCGTACTGAAGCCCGCCGAAGCTGCTGTCCCAGCGGCTAACGGGCTGCTGAGCGTTCCGGGAGAAGCGGAAGGCTTTTGCGACGACCGCGTTTCCTGGTTGCGCCCCCACCCACTCGGGCTCCGCAGGCCCATGTTGCGGAGCGAAGGTGGCGAGGGGTGACAGCACGCGACGACGGGTGTATGGGCCCTCGAGGCCATACTCCGTCTCCTGCAGCGCGCCGCGGGAGAATGCGCGTGCGACCTCGCGTCCCACCGGGTCGTAGAGGAAGCTCAGCGACTCGACGCCGTCCAGCGTCGAGCGAATCGCCGTCCCTTGTGGCCCGCGCTCCACCGCATGTTCGTGCCCGAGGGAGGTCGCGATACGAACCTTGTCGCGGATCGCGTCGAACGTCGTCTCGACGTGAATGGCGCCGTCCGGAGCGATGTGCGTCTCCTTGATGAGAGCGCCCGCAGCGTCTCGATCGTAGACATACGATCCCGACGGATTCGTCGCCCGCACGAGGTGACCACGCAGGTCGTACTCGAAGGTCGATGACGTATCGTCCGCGAAAGTCACCTCCATGACCTGCCCGGCTGCGTTGCGTTCGTATTTGCGTTTTTCCGCGCGACCGTTCTCGTACTCGACGAGCCGGTTCATGGCGTCGTACTTGAATCGCTGCACCCGCCCGTCGAACGACTCGATTCTAGTGTAGATGCCGTCCACATTTGGCGTCAGCGTGCGGACTTCGCCCTTCTCGTTTTGCTGTTCGATGAGCGTCCCTTCGCGGTTGACGAGGTACAGCAACGTGCACCCGTTCGGCTGCACGCTCTTCCAGATCTTGCCGTGGAGCCATTCGGCCTTCCACACTTGGCCGTCGGGTTCCTCGAGCTGCACGAGCTTGTCGACGCCGTTGTACGTGCGCCGCTCGACGCCGCCGTTCGGGAAATAGACACCGATCTGCCGACCGCCATCGTCGTAGGTGAAGCGGGTCTCCGCGCCGCGTGGGTCGACCTGCGCGATGCAGCGGCCGAAGTAGTCGTAGCGATATTGCCAGACCCGTCCCTCGGGCTCCTTGACCGTGACCAGGTTGCAGTAGGCGTCGTATTCGTAGTAGATGGCTGCGCCGTTCGCGAGCACCTGGCGCGTCATGTTCCCGCGGGTATCGTACTCGCGCTGGGTGATCTCACCGCGTGCCTTCGTGATCTCGACTGGATTCCCATGCGAGTCGTACCGGGCTCGCAGGATGAGGCCCATCGCGTCCCGCGCCTCGAGCAGCAGACCCTGGGGGTTGCGGGTGATTGTGGTCTTGTTGCCCAGCGGATTGGTGATCTCCACCGCGTGACCTCGATGGTCGCGTACCGCCGACCAGCTCGCGCCCAGTGCGTCCTGTTGCAGCACGACGAAGCCGTTCTCATCGAACTGGCGTGTCGTCACATTGCCACCCGAGACGGCCTTGGTGGCGAGGCCCATCGAGTTGAAGAAGGCGCGCCGGACCGCGAGCGAGTCGACGACCTCGCGATAGTCCTTCGAGGCGTAGTCGATCTTGCAGTGCAAGAACCCTTTCGCCCGCGTCTGCCCATCCGCGAGGACCGCCGGCACGTTTGGCGACATGCCGGGCACGGAGCCGTCTGGCAGACATCCCCACGTCTGAGTGCACCGCCAGTGGCGGTCGTACAGGAAGTGAAACGTCAGGCTGTCGGGCTCGGTAGCGGCGCGGAGATAGTGCTCCTCATACTCGTAGCGGGCGACGTGCCCCCTGGAGTCGAGTACGGACACGAGGTCGCCCGCCTCGTTGTAACGGTACTCGGCGAAGCGGATCCACCTGCCCTGCTCGGGCGCGTTCTTCGATTCGAAGGCCCCGATCCGGCCATCGGGGGTATGGATGACGCGGACCACGCGGCCCACGCTGTCCACGACCTCGACGAGTCGCCCTGCCCCGTCGTAGCGCACCCGGATGGTGTTGCCGTTCCGGTCACGAACGCTGCCGAGCCTGAGACGTCGCCCGCCGTCCGCCGGCACGTCGAAGTGCCGCCACAGCCCTCCGATCTCGACCGCGAATCCTTGAGCTTCCCGGACGATGAGGCGACCCTTCTTGCCCGTGACCTCTTCGCCGATCTGCGTCGGTCGGTCGATCTCGAGCATCGTCCCGTTGTCGTCCCAGATCTCGATGGTGCGCGGACGAAGGACGAGCTCCCAGGCAAGCGAGTGCATCCAGCCGAAACCGAGCCCGATGTCGTGCCCAGCCCTGTGGGAGCTGTAGACGCGGTAGATCTCTAGGGGCAGCGGTCCCCTCAACCAGACGTCGAGCGTGGGGAGGGTGAAGACACGACCCGTGCTCACGTCCACCGGATCGCCGGCGGACATTGTGTTGTGGCAGTTCTGGCATGTCGCTCCCGTCCCTTGCCCGCAACCGTTGGCTCCCGGTCCTCCGCCGTTCGCGTCGTTCCCGCCCCCGCCCCCGCCCCCACCTTCCCCATCCCCCCCCTCCCCCGCGTTCCCGTCCCCACCACCGGCACCGCCATCGCCTGCGGCCACCGCGGTGCCCTGATTGACCCCAGGTATGGGGAGCAGATCCGGTGCCGGTGCGCTACGCATGATCTCGCTCCCCCACGGCGCTGCAGTTCCCTGGGCCGCTCACCATCCTGACGCTATCACTCGGGGGAATCCCGTCGTTTCCCAAAGGGTCCCCCAAACGGACGACCGCGCGCAACCAACGGGAATCACGCGCCCTCCGTGCCCATCGCCATCCCGAAGAGCCGCTCTTCCTACCGTGTTGCCCACTTCCCGCACCTCGTCGCGCAGTGGCACCCGAGCCTCAACGGCGATCTGACCCCGGCCGACGTCACCTTCGGCTCGGGCAAGCGCATCTGGTGGAAGTGTCCCGGCGGCCCCGACCACGAATGGCCGGCTCCCCCGGTGCGGCGTACGCGGGGCTCCGGCTGCCCTTTTTGCGAGAACCAGCGGCTGTCAGTCACCAACTGCCTCGCGACGCGCTTTCCGCGCCTGGCCGCCGAGTGGCACCCGACGAGGAACGGCAAGACGCGGCCCCGCACTATCATCGCCGGCACCGGACGCCAGTTCTGGTGGCGCTGCTCGAAGGACCGGAGCCACGAGTGGCGCACCAGCCCGAGCAAGCGCATCGAAGGCAGCGGCTGCCCCTACTGCGCCAACGTCGCGGTGGCGCCGAGCAACTGCCTGGCCACCCTCCGTCCGGACCTCGCGCGGCAGTGGCACCCCACCAAGAACGGCGCCGTCCGCCCCACCGACGTCGTCGTTGGCAGCACGCAATCGGTCTGGTGGCGGTGTCCCGTCGCCAAGGACCACCTCTGGCGGACGACGTGCGCCGCCCGAGCCACCCAGGACGAAGGGTGTCCCTTCTGCGCCAACCGTCAGCTGGCGCGGGACAACACGCTGGCGGCGCGTTTCCCCGAGGTCGCCTCGGAGTGGCACCCGACGCTCAATGGCATGGCAAAGCCCAGGGACCTCGTGCCGGGGTCGAAAGCGAAGGTCTGGTGGCGCTGCGGTCGCGATTCCGCGCACGCGTGGCAGGCGGCGGTCTGCCGAAGAACCCGCGACGGAACGAGATGTCCGGTCTGCCTGGGACGAGCCCTCACGCCGGCGACATCGCTGGCGGCGGTCGCGCCCTACGTCGCGGCCCAGTGGCATCCGCACCGGAACGGGGACGTCGAGCCGCGGGACGTGCTGGCGGGAAGCGGCAAGGCGTACTGGTGGCAGTGCGCGGTCGCGAAGGACCACGTCTGGCGCGCGCCGGTGCATCGTCGCGTCGAAGGCACCGGCTGTCCCTTTTGCCTCGGGCGGCGACCCTCGCGCACCAACGCGCTGGCCACCCAGTTCCCCGAGCTTGCGCGGGAGTGGCACGCCGAACGCAACGCGCCGTTGACCCCGCGGCAGGTCGTGGCGGGCTCGAAGCGCGAGGTGTGGTGGACGTGCGCCTCTGGCCACGACTGGCGCGCGGCGGTGTATCAGAGAACTCGCGGAGGCGGTCGGTGCCCCACGTGCCGCAACGCGCTTCCCGGCTGAGCTCGTCGGCGCGACGCCGAGAAGCCTCCGCGCAGAGCCGCACCACGAAGCCACGCTTCCCGTCCCCTTCTCGTCAGAGAATACGCCCGGTCCCGCGCATCGTGACGGGGGAGTCCTTCAGCGAGTCGCAGAGCAGGATGTCCCGCCACGGATCGAGCGGCTCGAAGGCGATGCCGACCGCGCGGCGCCGGTCACGGCGGCGGCGCCCGTGCAGGACGCGAGCGACGGTGCCGTCGCAGTCGTACCAGTCGCCGGTCGGGCCGCGGAAGAGCACGAGGAGCTCCTCGCCGGTCATCACCGGGGCCTCGGTCTGGAGCAGCATTCCCCGGGTCGAGAGATCCAGGACGTGCGTTCCGACGAGCGAATAGTCGCGCGCGCGCACGACCTCGCACCGGGTCTCGACCACGCGCCGGATGCGCGCGCGGGGGCAGTGGGCATGAAGGACGGGCCGCATGCAGGCGATCGTAGGGGGCGCGCGTGCCCCCGGGCCAACAAACGGGTAGATGGACCGGGTCCTTGCCCGCCATCGAGCTCCTCTTCGTCGACGCGCACGTCGTCGTGGCGAACAAGCCCTCGGGCTTGCTGGTCCATCGCGGCCTCGACGACGACGACGATGTGGCGATGTTCCGCGTCCGTGACGCCGTCGGCCAGCACGTTCACCCGATTCACCGCCTCGACCGGGGGACGAGCGGCGCGCTCCTCTTCGCCCGGTCGCGGGAGGCCGCGGCCACCCTGTCGCGCGCGTTCGAGGCGGGCCGCGTCGAGAAGCGTTACCTCGCGCTCGTGCGCGGTACGCCACCCGAGGCCGGCACCATCGACTACGCCATCCCGAAGGACGACGGCGGCCCACGCGTCCGCGCCGTCACGCGCTTCCGGCGCATCGCCCGCTCCACCGTCGACCGCTGCTCGCTCGTCCTCGCCATGCCCGAGACCGGTCGCCTCCACCAGGTGCGGCGGCACCTGAAGCACATCGACCACCCGCTCGTGGGCGACGTCCGGCACGGCTCCGGCGCCATCAACCGCCACTACCGCGCCACGTACGCCCTTCATCGCCTCGCCCTCCACGCGAGCTTCCTCGCCTTCGACCACCCGGTCACCGGTGAGCGCGTCGAGGTCTCCGCGCCCACTCCGCCGGACCTCGGATCGGCCCTCGCCCTCCTGGGCCTCCCCGAGAGCGCCCCCGACGCCGCTCCCGAGGTCGCGGGATGAGCCGCCGCGACAACGCGCTCCACCGGTGCCGGCGCTGCCGCATGCTCGGGAACCTCTGCGTGTGCGCCCTCATCCCGAGCCCGCGCCTCGTCACGCGAACGCGGCTCGTCCTCCTCATCCACCGCTACGAGGAGCGCAAGCCCACCAACACCGGACGCCTGGCCGCCGAGTGCCTCGCGAACAGCGAGGTCGTCGTCCGCGGGCACGAGGCGCAGCCGACGCCCGCGTTCGTGTCGGCTCCGGACCGCCAGCCGCTGCTCCTCTTCCCGCACGAGGGCGCGACGCCGCTCGCCGAGTTGCTGGTCGCGGACGGGTCCCGTTTCGCGCGGCCGGTCACGCTCATCGTGCCGGACGGCAACTGGCGCCAGGCCTCCAAGGTCCGCCAGCGCGTCCCCGGTCTGCGCGATGTCCCCTGCGTCGCGCTTCCGGCGGCGGAGCCGTCGAGCTACCGGCTCCGCTCGGAGCCGCACGCGGCGGGGCTCTCCACCCTGGAGGCGATCGCCCGGGCCATGGGCCTCCTCGAAGGCGATCACGTGCGGCGGGTGCTCGAGGGGGTGTTCCGCGCCATGGTCGAGCGGACCCTCTGGTCGCGCGGGACGGTTTCGACGGAGGAGGTCAGCGGCGGCATCCCGGAGGGCACGCTCCTGCACGACCTCCGGAGAGCCCCTCCGGGGACGACCGGCGTCACCAGGTCACGTCCTGGTCCTCGGTGACTCCGAGCGCGCGGTCGATGACGATGGGCGGTCGTCCCGGCAGCGTGAGGCGGCCGGACCAGGCGCCGCACGGCTGCACGAACCGCGAGCCCACGATGACGAGATCGCGACGCTCCTCGTGAACCGCGCCGGGCGTCAGCGTGAGGTCGGCCGCGCCGTCGGAGGTCGTCACGTGCCAGGGCCGAGACGGGTCCGTGCGCTGGAAGGCGAACCGCCCCTCGCCGAGGCCGAACAGCTCGCCGCCCACCCACGCCGCGCACTCGGCCTCGCGGACGAACCCCTCCACCAGGTTCACCGCGAACGGCTCGCCGCCCTCGGCGTGTCCCAGCGCGAAGCCCCATCGCCACGTCGTGTGCCGCGCCAGCATGCCGCTCGTGAAGTCGTAGCCCGACAGCGCGCCGTCGAGGGAGATCGTGCGGCCCCCGACGCGCAGCGCCCCGCGCGTCGCGAGGAGCGCTCTCTTCTCGGTCGCGTCGAATCGCCCCGGCGCGACCTGGGCGATGGCCCCGATTGCTGGCGGAGCCTTGCCCGCGTCGAGCGACGCGGTGAGCGAGAGCCCGCGCGCCTCGACGTGCACGCCGTAGTACGGCTCACGGCGCGCGCGCTCCACCACGATGGACGCGCCCCGCGTGCGGAACCGCGCGTGGCACCCCTCGCCGCCCGTGTTGCCGACGCTCGCCGCGAGCGGGGACGCGAGCCACGAGCGGCGGTCGAGCATGTGTCGGCCGGCGGCGTCGTAGGCGTAGACGAACGCGTTCGACGCATAGCCCATGCGGATCACCGCGACCGCGACGTAGACCTCGTCGGTCGCGATGGCGACGTAGAGCCAGCGCTTGTGCCGGAGCCTTCGCGCCATCGCGCCGAGGCGGAGCGGCGACCAGTCGACGCGCGGCAGCCCGCCGCGGTACGAGCCGAGGCGAGGCGCGCGCGTGAACGGGTCGACGACGGAATCGATCGCGGGTGACAGCTCGCGCATGGCCACGTTTAGACTAAGCTCGCGAGCGATGGGCCGTCCGCTCCTATTCGTCCTCTTGCTCGCTGCCGCCGCGTGCTCGCGGTCCCCCTCCGAACAGATCGGCGCCTCCCCCGAGCCGCCGGCTTCCAAGCCGGCCCCCGTCGGGTCGATGACGGCGCCTCCCGGCATGAACGGCCACGGGATGTCCCACCCGCCGATGCCCAATGCGTCGGCCTCGCGGGGTCCCCTCGCGCTCCACTGGGACGACCCGCCGCGCTGGCAGAAGCGCGTGCCGTCGACGCCGATGCGGGCGGTGGAGTACCGCGTGCCGAGGACCGGGACGGACACCGAGGACGCGGAGTGCTTCGTCATCACGTTCGGGCCCGGGCAGGGCGGCTCGATCGACGACAACATCGAGCGGTGGGTGAAGCAGCTCGAGCCCACGTCGTCGGCGGTGGAGCGCGGCAAGCGCACCGTGAACGGCATGACCGTGACGCGGGTCGAGGTGAGCGGGAGCTACACCCCGATGTCCATGCCCGGCATGCCCCCGAGCGGCGGCGCAAAGCCGGGCTACCGGCTCGTCGGCGACATCGTCGAGGCGCCGAGCGGCGCCTGGTTCTTCAAGATGACCGGGCCGGACGCCACCGTGAAGGCGGCCGGCAAGGAGCTCGACACGCTCATCGACTCGATTCGCCCGAGCTGACCCCGCGCGATGGGCTTCCGCATCCCGGCCTCGGTCGAGCGCGCCGCCGCGAGGGGCTTCCTCTCGCTGCCGCCCGGGATCCTGCGCCGCATCGTGGGACGGGAGCGCCGCTCGCCCGACGGGCTGACGCTGGACCTCCAGCTCGAGGGGCTGCTCTGGCTCATCGCGGTGACGAAGGTGCCGCCGATGTCCGGGGGGGACGTCGCGGTCGCGCGCGCCGGGCTCGATCGCGCCGCCCCGACGCTGGACCTCGTGACGCCCGAGGTGGGCGCCTACGATCGCACCGTCCCCGGGGCGGTCGGGCCACGCCGGGCGCGCGTCTACGTGCCGCCGACGGCGCCGGCGTCGAACGCGCCGGGCCTCGTGTACTTCCACGGGGGCGGCTGGGTGGTCGGCTCGATCGAGTCGCACGATGGCCTCTGCCGGGCCCTGGCGCAGAAGGCCGGCGCGGTCGTCGTCTCGGTCGACTACCGCCTCGCCCCGGAGCACCCGTTCCCCGCCGCGCCCGAGGACGCCATCGCGGCCACGCGGTGGATCCTCGAGAACGCGGCGCTCCTCGGCATCGACGCGGCCCGGGTCGCGGTCGGGGGCGACAGCGCGGGGGGGAACCTCTCCGCCGTCGTGGCGATCGCGCTCCGCGACGAAGCGCGTCGTCCGGCGTTCCAGCTCCTCATCTATCCGGCGACCGACATGACGCGCGCGTTGCCGTCGCATGCTCTCTTCCGGGACAGCTACTTCCTCAGCCGGGCCGCGGGGGACTGGTACCTGGGGCACTACCTGCCCGATCCGGCGGACGCGAAGAAGCCGCTCGCGTCGCCGCTCTTCGTCGAGGACCTCACGCGCCTGCCGCCGGCGCTCGTCGTCACCGCCGGCTTCGACCCGCTGCGCGACGAGGGCAAGGCCTACGCGGACCGGCTGCGCGAGGCCGGCGTGCCCGCGGAGCTC
>JBEKGQ010000033.1:0-18617 GCA_050012715.1 Polyangiaceae bacterium | reverse complement strand
CGAGGTGCTCGCGCGCGCAGAGGAGCGACGCCAGGATGTTGTTCTTCTCCCAGTCGCGGTTCTCGACGAACGTGAACTCCGGGTAACGGGAGCGGACGACCTCGGCCTTGTAGCCGCAGATGTAGATGACGTCCTTGCGGGTGAAGCCGGCGGCGCCGAGGGCCTCGAGGATCCACTCGAGCATCGGGCGCCCCATCACGGGGACGAGCGCCTTGGGGATCTCGGTGGTCTCCGGGCCGAGGCGACTGCCGCGGCCTGCGCCGATGACGATGGGACGCATGGGTGACGAGTATCATAGGCCCATGACCGGCGAGCTCACGATCGGCATCGTCACCGACCTCCACTTCGGTCCCGAGGCGCGCTTCGCGGGGAAGCTGCGAAAGCTGACGCACCAGGCGGGGGACCTGACGCGCGCGTTCGTGCGGAAGATGAACGACGAGGTGAAGCCGGACCTCGTCGTGAACCTCGGCGACGACATCGAGGACGAGTCGCGCGAGGCGGACCTCCTGCGCTACGGGGAATGCCAGGCCATTCTGCGCACGGCGCGCGCGCCGCTCGTCAATGTGGCGGGGAACCACGACCTCATCCACATGAACCGGGAGGATCTGTCGCGCTTCTGGCAGCGCACGGGGCCGCTCTATTACAGCTTCGACGCGGGGGGCTGGCACTTCGTCGTGCTGCACACGATCGAGAAGCAGGACGTGGAGATCCGGGTGCCGGAGACGCAGCTCGAGTGGCTGCGGGGGGACCTGGCGGCGACGAAGGAGAGGACGGTGGTGCTGATGCACCACTCGGCGAGCGAGCAGGAGGTGGAGGATTCGCGGTGGTGGCCGGGGCGAGCCCACCTGGCGCTCGTGAAGGAGCGGGCCGAGCTGCGGCGGATCTTCGAGGAGAGCGGGCGCGTGAAGGCGGTGTTCAACGGGCACCTGCACTGGAACCACCTGGATGTGATCGCGGGGATCCCGTACGTGACGGTGCAGAGCTTGATCGAGAACCTGGACGAAGACGCTCCGGGGAGGGCGGCGGCGGCGCACGCGGTGGTGAGGCTGGGGGAGCGCAGGATGACGGTGAACGTGCGCGGGAACGACGAGGCGCGGTATCAAGTCGAGTGGTGAGGCTGGGAAGGGCGATTGCGGTGATGGCGGTCGTGGGTGCGGGCGCCGTTGCGGGGTGTCACCGCACGACGACCACGGCCTCCGGCGCGACCACGACGACGTCAGCGTCAGCGACGACGACCACGTCGGCGACCACGACCACGGGCGCGGACGCGGGCGCGGACGCGGGCGCCGGCGCGGGCGCGGACTCGGGCGCGGAATGGCCCTTCGGGCATGCAACGCCCATTGCGAAGTACTCCTGTCCGATCGTGCTGCCGGGGGGCGGCTTCCGCGCGTTCCTCGCGGTCGGCGACACGAAGGTGTCCTTCGTCGACGGGGACGATCTGCTCGCGCTCGTGAACCGGTCGCCGACGGGGGTGCTCGCCCCGGGGTACGCGCCTTCCGATCTGGTCGACCTGCACGATCTGTCACCGAGGCAAGCGTGGGAGTGCGAGAGCGCGCACGCGTGCCTCCGGCGGGACGCGGCGGTGGCGATGAGGCACCTGCTCGACGCGATGCGGCTCGAGGGGATGCAGGGGCGCGTCGAGTCGGCGTTCCGCGCCTTCGGGACGCAGTGCTGGGTGTTCGGCGGCTGGGCGTCGAAGGCGCACGCGGGCTTCTGCGAGGCGACGACGCAGAGCGCCCTGCCGGGGCACAGTCAGCACCAGCTCGGCACGACGGTGGACATGTTCACCAACGACTGGGCCTTCTCGGGGCCCGTCTTCCGCGACGGGTTCGGCTGCACGCAGGCAGGGCGCTGGCTCGACGAGAACGCGTGGCGCCACGGGTTCGTCGTCTCGTACCCGATCGACCCGGACGACCGGAAGGACGGCTCGCGGTGCGTGGCGCGCTGGGACCACGCGGTGCCCATCGACCCGAAGACCGGCTACAAGCACGAGCCCTGGCACCTGCGCTTCCTCGGCGAGGGCGACGCGGCAGACTTTCACGAAGCGTGGCTCGCGAGCGTTCCCGGGTCGCCGGGGGAGATCACCCTGGAGCAATGGCTGCGGGCGCGGCGCGGGCTCGTGGGCGACGCTGAGCTGCCGGTGTGCGATGGGTGCGAGTGCGGGGCGTGCTCGACGCTCGCGGAGGACGGCGAGAAGACGCCGTGCGGGGACGCGTCGCTCCGCCTCGACGCGAGCGGACGCGTGCTCGCGCCGCCGGAGGAGCCGACGATCCTCGACGCCAGCGTGAAGGCGGTCGGGGATGTGCTCCTCGTCGAGGTGAAGGTCCACGCGCCGGCGCACGCGCCGACCCAGACGCCGGTGACGCGCGAGGAGGGACCGACGTACGAGGACGGCGCGAGCTTCGAGGCGCTGGTGCCGTACCCGGGAACGAAGCCGCACCGGTACCCGGAGCTTCCCGGGGCGTGGCGGGTCGCGGTGGAGCCGCTGCCCGCGGCGAGCCCCCGGTGGCCGTGGCGCACGTCGCTCGCGAAGCCGGAGCTCGCCGCGACGTGGAACCGCGCGAACGTGGTCCTGCCGGCGGTGCCGGGAGACGCGACGGTCCGCGCGCGCATCGCGGCGAAGGGTGGGCTCGAGAAGGTGCGCGTGACGCTGCTGCGGGACGGGCAGGAGCACGGGACGCGTGAGGTCGCGGTCGCGCGGTAGGCGTCGCGGCGCCTCGCCTGGGCGTGCCGGCGCGTTACGATGGTGCCCGTGAAGTCGGCCGCCCAGTGGAAGGACTTCTACGCCCGCGAGCGGGAGGCCCTCGGCGAGGTCGGGCTCGCGCAGCGGCTGGATCGCGCGCGCGAGGTGGCGCTCGGCCGCGGAGAGGCCCTGATCTTCCCGCACACGATGCTCGCCGCCACCGGGGACGTCACGGCGGCGGTCGCCCGGGCGGTCGTGCGCTCGGGCGCGGAAGAAGTGCTGGCGCTGGGCGTGCTCCACGGCGGCCGGGAGGCGGACGCCGAGCTGGTCGCCCGGGCGCGGTCCGGAGACGCGGCGGCCCGCCTCGCGCTCCGGCGGGTGCACGAGCGACAGGACCCGGTGTGCACGGAGGAGTTCTCGCTCGACGGCTTCGAGGCGCTGCTCGCGCTCGCCGCGACGCGCGAAGGGCGGCGCGTGCCGCACGTCCACGCGCGCTACCCGTTCCTCGTCGAGGACGATCCGGTCCGCCTCCCCGGCACGGACGAGGTGATGCGCCTCGCGGAGCGCATGCCCGTCGTCGCGACGACGGATCCCCTCCACCATGGCGCCGGCTACGGGACGCCCCCGGGCGCGCGGCGCACGGAGAGCGACGACGCGACGCTCGTCTGGGCCCGCGCGTGCATCGAGACCCAGCTCGACCTCCTCGTGCGAGGCCAGTGGTCCGCGTTCCAGCAGCTCGCGAGCACCGTGCGCAGCGACTTCCGCGACGTGGGTCCGGTGCTGGCCCGCGCCCTCCGGCCGACCGACGCGCGACGCGGCGAGGTCCTCGAGCTCCACCTCGTCGACTACGCCGAGGTCCTCCAGGCCGAGCGCCCCACCTGGGTCGCGGGCCCCCTGATGCGCATGACGGCGTGACTACATCGCGATGCGGCTCACGAGGCCGAGACCGACGACCGACGTGGGCCGCTCGGCGTGGAGCGTCGGGATCCAGAGCTGCTCGAAGACCTCCAGACCCCAGTCGTTGAAGTCCCGTCCGCGCAGGCGCACGCGGCTGTTCCGTGGCGGCGCGAGCCAGTCGAGCTGCAGGGCGACGCCGGGCACCTGGTACCACTCGCCGACGTGGGGGAGCGAGCCCGCCGGGTCGGTGGGATACGTCACCGTCTCGAAGAGGGACGCGTACGAGAGGGTGAGGCCGAGCGCCAGCGGACGCGCCGTGAACGGAAAGAACGTCGCCGCGGCCGACGGGCCGAGCAGGACCGCCCAGCCGTTGTCGCACGCTCCACAGGACGCCAGCCCGACGCGGAGGCCCGCGCTCGCGTCGACCGGCCCGAGGAGCGCGCCGATCCGCTCTTCGATCGCGATCGGCGTCGCGATGTTCCCGAGCGACTGCAGCGGAGCTCCGACCGTCAGGTCCACCTCGATCGCGAGCTGCGGGCGATGCCAGTCCCGCGCCGGCCCGAGCTCGGTGCGCACGCACGACAGGTGCCCGTGCTGCTCGACCACCACGTCGACCGCGGTCGGCCCTTCGAGGGCTTCCTCGGGGCTCGCGCGAAACGCGAGCGCGACCCGGTGATCGCCTCCGATCGCCGCCGGCAAGGGAGCCTCCGGCGCGACGTCCACCCGCACGAAGAGCGCGCGAGACCCGCCCGAGCACGCTCGCCGCGTCGTGCGCGTCAGGCGTACCGCCACGATGCGCGCGTCCTCCGGCGCGTGGGTCGTCACCAGGAGCTGCATCCCACCGGTGATCTCTTGCTCGGCCAGGTCCCGGGGTCCCGGCTTCATCGCGCCCACCCGGACGCCAGTGCCCGCCTCCCACGCCGACGGCGGCGGAACCGGCGTGAAGACCTGGTTGCACGCCGTCAGCGCCAGCGCCGCCGCCGCGAGGGGCCCCGCCACGCCCCCCGTCGCCGGCCCCGTGCTCACTCCGCCTCTTCGCCCTTGCGCTTCCTCGCCTCGATGCCGGCGGCCCGGCCGAGGTCCTTGTGAATCCGGCCCACGCGCTCGATCTGGCCCTTGGCCGGGAACCGCTCGTAGAACCCCTCGGCGCGGAAGCTCTTCGCCATCTCGCCCCACGGCGACAGCTTGCGCTGCCAGCGGCCGATGCGGCCCTCGATCGGCTCGTCGTCCACGTGGGCGAGGTCGCCGCACACGCGGAGCATCGCCTTGATCGTCACCGGGCGCGTCACCATGAACGCTGCGTTCCCCCACGCCGGGCCCCACACCTTCTCGGCCGCCTTGAAGAAGTCCCGCACGATGCCGTAGTAGCGGTCCACCTCGCGCTTCGGGTTCCTCTTCTCGATGCGGCGCCAGTCCATGGCCGCCCAGCGGTGGATCTCGTTGAAGAGCTCCGCCTGCAGGATCCACTTCTCCTGCTTCGACCGGCCACCGAGGCGGTTGATCTTGTAGCGAAGAGGGCTGTCGCCCTCGCTGTAGAGCTTCTCCGTCACCTGCGCGGCGAACTTCTTGTCCGGGGCCGCCCAGGAGACCTTCTCGTAGAGGTCGACGAGGTGGCTCTTGTTGATGCGCGTCGGCGTGCTGTTGATGATGACGAACATCTCGGTGGCGAAGTCTTCGCTCTTGCCGTCGAAGATGACGCACGGCACGTGGAGCGTCTTCGCCTCGGCCGGGCGCTGCTTCATGTAGAAGTGGAGCGCAGCGAGGCGGTGCTGGCCGTCGATGATGAGGTACTTGCTCTTCGGCTCCTCGAGGTTGCCGACGTTGGTGAACGGCTTCACCGGCTCGAAGCGGAGCGTGTCGGCGGTGAAGAGGAGCACGGTGCCCGGGATGGGCGGCTGGCTGACCGCGGTCTCGTAGAAGTTCTTGATCTGCCCGACCTTGGAGCGCGACATCTCGCGCTGGAACGCCCCGTCGGTCCGCTCGATCTTGCCGATGAAGTGCGCGACCTCGTCGCCAGCGTCGGCCTCGTCCGGGGCGAGGCTCTTCTCGCCCTCGGCGTAGAACCGGGAGATGAAGCGGACGCGGTCGAGCAGGTCCTCCGCCGGGTAGGCGGCGAAATAGAAGACGCTGTCCTTCTGCCGAACCTGCGTAGCGAGCATGAGTTCCCCGCGCGAAAAGCGGCGTGCGCCGTGCACGCCGGCTGGCGGCGCAGGATAGTCTTTTCCCCGGGTTTCAGCACCCGCAGAGCTGGATGCAGTCCGGGTTGCCCCCGCACATGGCCTCGCACGCCTTGTCGCAGGTGCTGCTCGCCGAGGAGCTGGAGCCGCCGTCGATGAGCGACAGGCAGGTTCCCTCGTCGACTTGCTGGCACACGTTGAGGGAGCTCGCCTGCTGGTTCAGGAGCTGGAGCGCGGTGGCGCAACTCACCGGCGTCCCGATGGGGCAGAGCGAATCCCCGCAGCCGCACTCGAGGTCGTAGACCGAGCTCGCGTTCAGGCGGAAGCCGCAGCCCGGGAAGGCGCCCTGATCGACGTCGACGCCGGGGCAGTTGGCGATCTGCTCGCAGAGCGTGATGCCATAGGCGGTCGTGCAGTTGGTGCCGCTCGTGGCACCCGTCCCGCCGGAGCTGCTGCTCGTCGTCCCGCCGCTGCTCGAGCTGGAGCTCGAGGTCGAGGACGCCCCGGCGTCGTCGGTCTCGGTGGGGAGGAGGCTGAGGCAACCGGGCAGGAGCGGGGCGAGGAGGGCCGTGGCGACGAGGTGCCAGCGCATGGGGGACAGAGAACGTCCGCTGCCGCGAAAGGCCAAGTTTTCGGCTACCGTGCCTGCATGCCGAACGACTCGGACCTGGCCACGGCCGCCCTGGACCGGCTCGTCGCCGCGCTGGGGGAGGACGCCATCTTCGTGCTCGCCTCGGGAGGCAGCGACCCGAAGGAGGCGCTCGAGGGCGTCATCATGCGGCGCGGCTACGCCTACACGGCGGCGGTGCAGGGGCAGCCACACACGCGGATGACGACGCACTTCGACGCGTGGGTGGTCGAGATGGCGCGCGCTCTGGCGCCGATCGGGCCGCCGGTGTGGATGCCGATGATGGAGGTGGTGCGCGAGAAGGTGACGCTCGAGATGGGCGCGCGCGGGCTTCGCAGCCTCTTCTCGAGCAAGCCGAGCGACAAGGAGGTGGCCCGCGTGAAGCGCTACGGGTCGCTGGCGGTGCGCGTCCTGCGCGCGGTGCTGTCGGCCGACGGGTCGCTCGACGCCGAGGAGCGGACGACGATCGCGGCGCTGATCGCGGCACTGGGGCTGCCGGAGAGCGACGCGAACGCGCTCTACGCCGAGGCGCCGGTGGCGGTCGCGTCGATGGACGTCTACGGCGAGCTCGACGCGGCGGTGGCGAGGGCGATCCTGCGCGGAGCGTGGCTGGCCGCGGCCTGGGACTCGGTCGACTCGCGCGAGGAGCAGACGATCAAGGTCGTGGGCCAGAAGATGGGCATCCCGAACGAAGAGGTGGAGAGCGCGCGGAAGGACGCCATCGCGCGCGTCGACGCGCGGCGCAAGGCGGGGCTCGCGGCGGTGGACGCCGTGCGCTACGTGCTGAGCGACCGCTGCCCGGGGCTCGGCGTGCAGCTCGCGACGCTGGCGGGGACGCTGATGCTCCCGCGGCGATGGCGCGAGGAGGCGCTCTCGGCGGTGAATCAAGGCGCGCCGGTGGCGCTCGCGAAGCGCCACCACGGGCTCGACGCGGACGAGCGAACCGAGGTGCTCGGCGCGGCCTGGGCGGCCGCCCTCGCGGACGATCCGTCGGTCGGGAGGCGCGCGCTGCTCCGCGCGCGGTGGGAGCGGGTGGCGGAGGACCTGGGCGAGGACGACCCGTCGGCGCGGGAGCTGGTCGACCACTGGATGAGTGAGGCGCTCGCCGGCGTGGCGAGGACGCTGCAGTAGAGGACAGGAGACGGGCTGGCTTTGAAAACGCGACGACTGGGCTTTCTCGGCGCCGGCAACATGGCCGCCGCGCTCATCAAGGGGCTGCTGCACGGGGGCGTCTTGCCGCCGGAGCGGATCACGACGAGCGACGTGAAGCCGGAGCGGCTCGAGCAGCTCCACGCGGCGCACGGCATTCGCACGACGATGGACAACCACGCGCTCCTCCGCGAGTGCGACGTGCTGGTGCTGTCGGTGAAGCCGCAGGTCATCGACAAGGTGCTGACGGAGATCGGCGCCGAGGTGAGGCCCGACCAGCTCGTCGTGTCGGTGGCGGCGGGCGTGCCGCTCGAGGCGCTCGAGGGCCGGCTCCCCGCGGGATCGCGCGTGGTGCGCGCGATGCCCAACACGCCGGCGACGGTGCAGGCAGGAGCCACCGCCATCTCCGGCGGGACGCACGCGAGCGCCGACGACGTGCGGGTCGCGCGGGAGCTCTTCGAGGCGGTGGGGCGGGTCGTGGTGCTCGAGGAGTCGCAGCTCGACGCGGTGACCGGCCTCTCGGGCAGCGGCCCGGCGTACCTGATGCTCATCATCGAGGCCCTCGCCGACGGCGGCGTGAAGGTGGGCCTCCACCGCGACACGGCGCTCACCCTCGCGGCGCAGACCGTCTTCGGTTCGGCGAAGCTCCTGCTCGAGACCGGCGAACACCCGGGCCGCCTGAAGGACATGGTCACGAGCCCCGGCGGCACCGCCATCGCGGGCCTTCACACCCTCGAGAGCGGCGCTTTGCGAAAGACGCTCATCGACGCGGTGGAAGCCGCGACGAAGCGCTCCGTGGAGCTCGGCGCCCAGATGGCGGCGAAGCTGAAGCGCTAGTCCTCGTCGTCCTCGTCCGAGTCGCGCGTGGCGTTCACGGTGTCGCCGACGAGGTAGAGCGGCCGGCGCTTCACCTCCTCGTAGATGCGGCCGATGTACTCGCCGAGGATGCCGATCATCAGGAGCTGCACGCTCGCGAAGACGGCGACGACGATCATGATCCCGGTCCAGCCCTGCACCACCTGGTGCAGCACGTACTTCGCCACGAGCGCCCAGGCGATGACGCCCAGGCTCCCGAGGATCATGAACATGCCCATGTACGTCGCGAAGCGCAGCGGAAGGACGCTGAAGCTCGTGATGCCGTCGATCGCGAAGGCGACCATCTTGCGGAACGGGTACTTCGTGTCGCCGGCGAAGCGGCCCGGGCGGTCGTAGAGCACCTCGGTCTGCTTGAAGCCGATCCACGCGACCATCCCGCGGACGAAGCGGTGCGTCTCGCGCAGCGACCGCAGGGCCACGACGACGCGGCGGCTCATCAGGCGGAAGTCGCCCGTGTCGAGCGGCACCCGGATCGGGATCATCGCCGCGAAGAGCCGGTAGAAGAGGCGCGCCGTCACGAGCTTGAACCAGGTCTCCCCGGCGCGCTTCCGGCGGCGGCCGTAGACGACGTCGAAGCCCTCGCGCCACTTCGCCACCATCTCGAGCACGACCTCCGGCGGGTCCTGCAGGTCGGCGTCCATCACCACGACCGCCTTGCCGCGCGCGAAGTCGATGCCCGCGGTGATGGCGCGCTGGTGCCCGAAGTTCCGCGCGAACGACACGACCCGATAGCGCGGCTCCTCCGTCGCGATCCCGCGGAGCAGCTCCATCGACCGGTCGCGCGAGCCGTCGTTCACGAAGACGACCTCCGCCGGGAGGGCGAGCTTCGCGAGGAACTCCTGGAGCTGCCGGTGGAGCTCCGGGATGACCTCTTCCTCGTTGTAGATGGGCAGGACGAGGCTCAGCGTCGGCCTGCCGCCACCCGGCGGCGTAGTCATTCGGCGGCTCGGTATAGCCTATTTTGCGATGACGTCCGCGTAGGTCACGAACGCGATGAGCGTCAGGAGCATGAGCAGGCCCACCGCGTGGACGCGCACCTCCAGCTTCGCGTCGAGCTTCCGCCGGGAGACCGCCTCCGCCCCCAGGAAGAGCAGGCGCCCGCCGTCGAGCGCGGGGAACGGGAGCAGGTTGAACGCGCCCAGGTACGCGCTGAGGATCCCGAGGAACTGCAGGAGCTCCCCCGGCCCGAGCTTCGCCTGCTTCGCCGTCTCCTTCACGATCCCCACCGGACCGCTCATCGACAGCTTGTCCTTGCCGGCGAGGACCCGCCCGATGGCGCGGACGTTCTCGTACACGAAGATCGGCGGGTAGATGACGCTGTCCTTCGCCGCCTCGAGCACGCCGACCGGCTCCATGTGCGTCGCCATGCGGACGTGGATCAGCCCCTCGTCCTTGTCGCCCTTCGGGCCGGGGGTCACCGTCTTGTGCAGCGTCTCGGTCCCCCGCTCGATGGTCAGGTCGACCGGATCGCCGGCGTGGGCCCCGATGATCTTGCGGAGGTCCTCCCAGTTCGCGACCGGCGTGCCGTTCACGGCGTCGATCTTGTCGTTCGTCTCCACCCCGGCCTGCTGCGCCGGGCCCGGCTCGACCACGATGCGCATCGTCGCCTCGTCCGGCACCTCCTTCCCCCCGATGAGGAGGCCGAAGAAGATGAGCACGGACGCGAAGAAGTAGTTCGTGAGCGGCCCCGCCGCGATGGTCACGATGCGGCCCCACAGGCTCGCGTTCGCGTAGCTCCCCGGGTCCTTCGGGTCGCTCTCCTCGTAGGGGTTCATCCCCGCGATCTGGACGTAGGCGAGGAACGGGATGAGCGCGACCTGGTACACGGTCGGGCTGTCCTTCGGCTTGTGCTTCCACAGCGTCGGCCCGAAGCCGATGCTGAACCGGATGACCCGCATCCCGAACCGCCGCGCCGCGAAGTAGTGGCCCGCCTCGTGGACGATCATGAGGAGCGCCAGCCCGAGGATGGCGACGAGGTACCGGGCGACCGTCATCTCTTTGTCACTCTAAGACGGCTCGAGCCCCGACGCCATTGGGCGCCCCTGGACGGGTGACGCGGTCCGTTACCTCGGCTCGGCCCGTTTGCGGCGACGCTAGCGTGCCGTCCGGCTCGTGCCCGCGTGGACCTCGCCCGACTCTTCGGCCGGGGCGGGCGGTCGCATGCTGGCCGTCTGCACCTTGAGCCAGATCCCGTCCCGCGTGCTGCGCGTCAGCCCCTCCCGCTCGAAGCGGGCGAGGACGCGGCTCACCGTCTCGGTCGTCGCGTTCACCATGCAGGCGATGTCGCGCCGCCGGAGCGGGATCGCGATGAACTTCCCCTGCCCGAACGGCGTCCCGTGGTCGTGGGCCAGCCCTTCCAGCAGGTGCTTCACCCGGTCGTCGACCGGCCCCGACGCCACCTCGTCGATGCGGCGCACGTGCCGCCGCACGCTCTGCGCGAGGTGCGCCATCAGCGCCCGCCCCACGCTCGGGTACTGCCCGGCCAGGCGCAGCACCACGCGCCGGTCGAGCGAGATCACCTGCGACGCCCGCAGCGTCACCACCTGAGCCGGCTCCGGCAGGCCGTCGAGGAACGACGCCCCCATCAGGATGGCCGGCGCGCGCGCCACCTCGAGCACCACCTGGGATTCGCCGAGGACGTGCTTCGTCGTCCGCACCACCTTGACCGCGCCGCGGGCGAGCACCTCGAGGTGCGTCGCGATCGAGCCCTGCTCGATGAGCGTCACGTTGGCGTGGACCCGATGCTGGACCGCCGTCAGCGCCAGCTCGGCCAGCGCCTCGCGTGGCACGTCGGCCAGCGCGGGCACGGCCCGCAGCTCATCCTGCGCCAAAAGATCCGTCTGCCCCACCATCGGCCCCCCCTGAGTATGCCGGGGGGGCACTGCGGGGCAAGGGAGAGCGCTCCGAGGAGGCTCCGCGGGACGCACGGCGGGCGACGGATAGGCCCCCGAGACGAACCGGGAGTTATTGCTGACGTCAGGTCCGCGACGCGCGAGGTTCGACCCATCCCTCATGGGTCGGGGCCATACGCAACCTTGGGGCCGTTCCGTAAAGGCTGGAAATCCCGCGTAACGGGGCGGTGGCGGCCGAGGGGCGTTCGGCAATTGACGCTCGAACCGTGATCCCCGTGCCTGTATGCTCGCCCCGCATGCACGGCCCCCGACTCGTCCTCGCCCTGGTCGCCGCGGTCTTCGCCGCGGCGGCGGCCTGCGGCGGTTCCAGCACCCCAGCAAATAACCAGACGACGGTGACGCTCGAGGCGCCCTCGAGCTCGACGTCGCCCCCGCCGCCGAGCAAGTAGCTCCGGGCGCATCTACGCGCGGCCGCGTCTATTGCGGCATGGGATGGGCCTGGAAGAAGGCCACCATGCGGGTCGTGGCGATGACGTCGTCGGTCGAGGCGCCGAGCGCGGGCACCGGAAGCCCGCCCGGCCACTCGTGGCCCTCGCCGACGAGCGTGCAGAGCTCGACCTGGGCGACGCCCCCGCAGCCGCTGTACTCGACGCAGGTCGCCGTGTCGTGCTGGTACGTCGTGACCGGAGCCGCCAGGCAATCGTCCGCGCCGCGCCAGAACTGGATCGTCGACGGGACGGAGCGGAAGTCGATGTCGGGCAGGAGCTGCGCCGGCGAGCCGCCGTTGTAGGGGACGACGTCGTCGCCCGTGCCGTGGAAGTCCTCGATGGGGATCGGTCGCGACGGCGTGCAGCTCGTCTCCGGGACGCCGAGGACGCCCGCGACCGGGGCCACGGCGGCGAAGGTGTCGGCCATGGTGCACGCGAGGTAGTGCGACATGAAGCCGCCGTTGGACATGCCGGTCGCGTAGATGCGCGCGGGGTCGATGCAGTACCCGCTCTCGATGAGGGCCAGGAGATCCTTGGTGAACTGCACGTCGTCGACGTTCGGGGGCTGGAGCTCGGTGCAGCAGTCGCCGGCGTTCCACCCGGAGCCGAGGCCGTCGGGGTACGCGACGATGAAGTTGGAGGTGTCCGCGACCGGGTTCATCCCGGTGAGGGCGACCTGCTCGGCCGCGTTGGAGCTGAACCCGTGGTAGTTGACGACGAGCATCGTCCCCTTCGTGGGGTCGTACGTCGCCGGGACGTGGAGCAGGCTGTCCCGCGCGTAGCCGCCCGACGTGAGCGTGAGCGTGAGGTCGCCCGTCGCGCCGGTCTTCCCCGCGCAGGACACCGGCGCGGTCGGCACCGGTGCGGGGAGCGCCGCGTCGACGTCGCCGTCGGAGTCGTCGCCGGAGGAGGAGCCGCCGCTGCTGCTGCCGACGGGAGCCCCGGGCAGGGTCGATGCGTCCGCGCCGTCGACCGGCGGGAGCGGGGGAGACTCGTGCGTCGTGCCCGAGGCGGAGCCGCCGCAGGCCACGGCGAGCGCGACGAGCGCCGCGGGCGCGAAGAGTGAGAGCCAGCGCTGCATGATGATCGCCCTGTCGTGCTCCCGGAGGAGCATTTCGCATAGACAGAATCGACGGCGGAGACGGCGGTGGGACCACCGCTCCGCCCGGCTACATACCGGCCTCGCCCGCGTCGATGTCGCTCCCGTCGCACTCGTCGGCGTCCGCGCCGGCGTCGAGCTCGAGCGTGCTGCCGTAGGCGCCTATGACCTCCGAGAGGACCGTCGTCATCCCGGTCACCTGCGTCGGGCTCGCCGGGATCGTCGGGAGCGCCTCGTAGACGCCCCCGTCGGGCGGCGTCTCGTAGAGCACCACGTTCGCCTCCGTCGTCCCCGCCGGGAGTTGCTCCGGCTCGAACGACAGCGTGATGCACACCGGCAGGAGGAAGGTCTGCCCCTGGGGGCCGAACACGTGGCCGGACGTGACCGCCCGCGCCTGCGTGATGAGCGGCGGGGTCGGATCGAGGCCGATGGTGATCGTCACGTCCGTCGTCAGCGCCATCGGCGGGATGAGCAGCGTCGTCCCGTCGCTCGTCGTCACGATGCCCCCGCCCGCCCCCACCACCTCGTACGCGGTCCCGTCCTGCGGGCCGCTCCCGTACGGGTAGATCGTCTGGATGGTGCACGCCGCCAGGAGCGCGCCGCCGGCCAGGATGAGCACCCGCGTCCTCACGACCACCGACAGTACCCGAGCGCCCACCCCCCGTGCTAGGACGCGGCCCCATGTCGAACACGCCCAGCAGGCCCAGCGCTCCGCCCACGGGAGGCGGTCCCGGCATCCAGCTCAAGGGAGGGGCGGCCATCCTGGCGCCGATCTCCAGCTTCCCGAACGGCGTGCCCGGCAACGCCCTCGTCCTTCTCCCCATCACCGCGAACGGGACGCCGATGGAGAAGAAGATCGTCGACGGCCCGGTGGCCCTGCAGATGGACGAGGTGTGGAAGCTCCTCGGCTTCAACGGCCCCGCGGTCCAGGTGCAGGACGAGCAGGGGCGGCCGATCGCGATCGGCCTGGAGGATCTGCTCGGCGGCCTCGAGAAGCACTGGAACGACGCGCCGGAGGACATGCAGCGCGGCCGCATCTTCGCCCAGGAGCTGATGAAGTACGGGCGGCACGAGAAGGCCGAGAAGGTGCTCGGCAAGATCGTGGCCCTCGGGGGTGACGGCGAGGACTGGCTCGGGCTCGGAGTGGCACAAGCGGCGCAGAAGAAGCTCGACAAGGCGGAGGCGACGCTGAAGGGCGCGCAGAACCTGCTCGCGACCTCGCCGTTCCCGAGCCTCCAGCTCGCGAAGGTGATGAAGGAGAAGGGCGACCGCAAGGCCGAGCGCGAGATGACCGAGCGGGCCATCCAGATCGACAACAACTCGATCGACGCCTGGGCCTACCTCGCCAACGCCATCAAGGAGCAGAGCGGCGAGGACGCGATGGTCAAGGAGATCGAGGCGCTGGCGGCCGCGCCGGTGAACTCGAAGTGCGCGGCGCCGTACATCGCGCTCCAGGGCTTCTTCGCCGGCGACGGGAAGGACGAGGCGCTCCGCGAGAAGGCCATCGGCTTCGCGAAGAAGGCGCTCGAGCGCGCCCCCGGCGACGCGCTGGCGCTCCTCTGCCTGTCGGCGCTCTACGGGCAGGGAGCGAAGATCGACGAGGTGGTGAAGCTCCTCGCCCCGCACGAGGCGCTGATGCAGCGAGACGTGCGGATCGCGCACAACTACTTCGAGGCGCTCTTCCAGCTGCGGGACATGCCGAAGATCACCGCGCTCCTCAACAAGCTGGCGACGAGCCAGGTGCGCGACGTGAAGCAGTTCGCCATCGAGCGGTCGCGCGCCATCTCGCAGATGCTCCAGCAGCAGCAGGCGCAGCTCCAGCAGGCGGCGCAGCAGAAGGCCTGAGGCGGTTTCTGTAGCTTCGTTGACCGGCTCGCCGCCGCCCACCTACACTCATCCAACCTTTCATGCGCGCGATAGTCCCGGCCGTCGTCGTGGCGGCAATCGTCGGGTTCGTGGTGGAGCAGACCGCCTGCAACCCGCAACCGACGTACGTCACCGCGGATCGCTTCGCGGCCGCGTACGCCCAGGCCCTGTGCTCGAGCCTCCAGGGGTGCTGCGCGGAGAACGGCATCAGCCAGGACTACGCCTCGTGCACCGAGGGCTGGGCGGCGCAGATCAACGACCTCATCTACGGCCCGAACGGGACGGGTGAGTTCAACGTCACGCTGGCCACCCAGTGCATCGACATGGTGCAGGCGGCGCAGGGGCAGAGCTGCCAGCCGGTGCCGGGGAGCCTGTCGTCGGCGCGGGCGACGTGCCAGTCGGTCTTCCAGGGCCAGGTTCCGGTGGGCGGCCCGTGCTCGACCGCGAACGACTGCATGCAGATGGACGGGAGCGTCATCATCTGCGCGGTGGTGCCGGGCGATGCCGGCGCCGGAGGCGGCGGCGGTCAGCTGCCGCTGTCGGCGCGCGGCGAGACGCTGCACCCCGAGGGGCTATCGCTCGAGAACGTGCCGGTCTGCGTGGTGGAGCCGCCCGCGGACGCGGGGATGGCGACGATGCCGTCGTGCACGATCGACACCGCGGCGGGCACCGACACGTGCACGGGGACGGGCGGCTACTGCGACCCGACGATGAAGGTGTGCATGCCGCAGGCGGGCGCGATGGGGATGTGCGACCCGTCGGTCATCGCCTCGTGCCTGCCGGGGTTCTATTGCTCGGGCGGGCAGTGCCAGATGGCCGGCCCGGTGGGCTCGGCGTGCACGGCGCAGGCGATGTGCGACTCGACGGGGATGTGCAACGGAAGCACCTGCGTCGCCATTCTGCAGCCCGGGCAGGCGTGCACGTCGGGGGCGCAGTGCTCGATCGGTGTGTGCGATCCGACGGCGAAGACGTGCCTGTCGAACGCGATCGCGACGACGGCGGCGTGCAACGGGACGTTCAGCAACTAGGGCGCGAGCGCGGGCGCAAGTGTGAGCGGGGGCGCGGGCGCGGGGGTGAGCGCGGGCGCGGCGCGACGGCTGGCCCTGCCGTTGTGCGCGGTGGTCCTGCTGGTGTTCCTTCTGCTGGGCGTCTCCTTCGGCAGCGGCTCGGCGACGGCGCTCGATCTTCTGTCTCCCGGCACGCGCGCGCACGACATCGTCCTCGGCTACCGCCTCCCCCGCGTCCTGCTCGGCGCCGTGTCGGGCGCAGGCCTCGCCGCCGTCGGCGCCGCCTTCCAGGCCGTCCTCCGGAACCCGCTGGCGGAGCCCTATGTCCTCGGCGTCTCCGGCGGAGCCGCCCTCGGCGCGACGGTCGCCATCGCGCTGGGGCTCGAGAGCGCCAGCCTGCTCGGCGCCGCTGGCGTCCCGGCGGTCGCCTTCGCCGGCGGCCTCGCCGCCACCGCCGTCGTCTGGACCCTCGTCCGCGCCGGCCGCGGCGGAGGCGCCTCGATCCTCCTCGCCGGCATCGTCGTCAACGCCATCGCCGGCGCTTGCATCACGCTGCTCGAGGCGGTGGCCGAGCCGGGGCGCATCCAGTCGCTCGTCTGGTGGCTCATGGGTTTCCTCGACGTCCCCTCCTGGGGACAGCTCGCCTTCGTGGCCGTCTACGTCGCCGCCGGCCTCGCCGTTCTCCTCGCCGACGCGGCGCGCATGAACGTGCTCTCCCTCGGCGACGAGCCCGCGGAGAGCCTCGGCGTCGACGTGCGCGCCCTCGAGCGCCGCACCTTCTTCGCGTGCGCCGCCGTCGTCGGCGCCATCGTCAGCGTCACGGGCCTCATCGGCTTCGTGGGCCTCGTCGTCCCCCAGGCGCTCCGACGCATCGTCGGCCCGGACCTGCGGCGTCTGCTCCCCGCCTCCGCCCTCGCCGGCGGGGCGACCCTCGTCGCCTGCGATCTCGCCGTCCGCCTCCTCGAGCCGGCGGTCCACACCGCGCTCCCCGTCGGGGCCCTCACCGCGCTCCTCGGGGGCCCGGTATTCCTGCTGCTTCTTCGCCGACGGGCGGTGGTGTGATGTGCGTGCAGCCGTGCAAAACACAATTCAGACGGCTTCAGCCGCGACCGCCAGGATTCGCGCTAGCTTGAATAGATGCAGTCGCAGCGGCCGCCCGCCCCCAACGGCAAGAGCATCCTCGTGGTGGAGGACGACCCGGTGAACGGCCTCGTGCTCCTCGATTTCCTCGAGGCGCACGGCTACCGCGTCTTCCTCTCCAAGACGGGGCCCGACGGCGTCGCCGCGTTCGACAAGGACCAGCCCGACATGGTGCTCGTCGACGTGCTCCTGCCGCGCAAGAACGGCTTCGAGGTGTGCTTCGACATCAAGCGCACCGAGCGCGGGCGCGACGTGCCGGTCGTCCTCATGAGCGCGATCTACAAGAACATCCTCCACGCGCACGAGTACGCGAAGACGGACCTCGGCGCCGCGGGCTTTCTCGTGAAGCCCTTCGAGCTGTCCGACCTCCTCCAGCGCGTGCAGTCGCTCATCGGGCCCGCCGCGCAGGCGTAAGCTTCTCTCATGCGCGTCCCCTCGTTCATCGCGGAGATGGGGGAGCCGAAGCACCGTCCGCGCCTCGTCCTCAGCGTCAAGACCGGGTACCTCACGGTGTTCGGCTGGGCGGCGATCGGGCTCCTCTGCGACTGGCTCCACGTCATCCACTTCCAGCGCGCGTTCCTCGTGCCGATGGCGGTGAAGCTCGCGACGAACACCGCCGCCGCCCTCGCCCTGCGCTTCGACCGGCGCGTCCTCGAGACCGCGACCGTCAACGTCGCGACCGACGTCTTCGCGATGACCGCGGTCGTCTACTTCACCGGCGGTGAGCTCTCGCCCGCGTTCAGCGTGTACCTCATCGAGATCACCGTCGTGGCCCTCCTCGGCAACGTCGGCGTGACGGTGCTCTGCGCGGTGGGGGCGATCCTCATGTACTCGGCGATGGCGATCCTCGTGCGCACCGGCGTGCTCCCGCCGACGTCGCCGCCGGTCGTCTACGCCGGGGGCCTCACGACCGCGTACCTCGTGTCGGACCTCGTCTACGCGGCGTTCGTCCTCGGCGTGCCCACGTTCTACGCCGCGCGCATCCTGCAGGATCTCCGGACGAAGCAGAGGGCGCTCGAGGAGCGTACGCGGCAGCTCGTCGAGGCCGGCCAGCAGAAGAGCCAGTTCATGGCGAACGTGACCCACGAGCTGCGGACGCCCATCCACGGCATCTGCGGCCTGAGCGATCTCATGGAGTCGGGCATCTACGGGCCGGTGACGGGCAAGCAGAAGGACGCGCAGCAGTCGATCAAGCGGTCGGCGCGGTCGCTGCTCGCGCTCATCGACGACTTGCTCGAGCTGTCGCGCGCCGACGCGGCCAAGCTCGACGTGCGCCCCGAGCCGGTCGACGTGGCGGAGCTCGTGCCGACGGTGGTGGCGGCGGCGCGGTGGATGGTGGGGACGAAGGCGCTGACGGTGGAGACGGACGTGGAGGGGGACTTGCCGGCGCTGGAGACGGATCCGCGGGCGCTCAAGCAGGTGCTGCTGAACCTCCTGTCGAACGCGGCGAAGTTCACGGAAGAAGGGGGGCGCATCGTCGTGCGCGCGCGGCGGGAGGGGGGGAATGCGGTGCGCGTCGAGGTGGAAGACACGGGGATCGGGATCGCGCCGGCGGATCAGGCGCGGATCTGGGAGGAGTTCCGGCAGGTGGATGGGTCCGCGGAGCGGCAATACGGGGGCGTCGGGCTGGGGCTCGCGGTGGTGAAGCGACTGACGGAGGCGATGGGCGCGAGGGTGGAGCTGAGGAGCGAGGCGGGGAAGGGGTCGACGTTCGGGGTGGTGGTGCCGGAGCGGTGGACGGCGAGGGACGGGGAG
>JBEKGQ010000032.1:0-18750 GCA_050012715.1 Polyangiaceae bacterium | reverse complement strand
TCCTCGTCGAGGGTGACGTTGTCGGTCTCGATCGTGACCTTGCCTCCGTCGAGCATCGCGTCGCGGGCGTTCACGACCAGGTTCATCACGACCTACTCGAGCTGCCCGCGATCGGCCATGACGTGCCCGAGCCCGGACGCCGGGTGAAGCGCGAGCTCGATGTCCTCGCCGAGGATGCGGCCGAGCATCCGCTGCATGTCGGTGACGACGTCGTTCACGTCAACCACCCGCGGCTGCCGGACCTGCTGGCGGCTGAAGGCGAGAAGCTGGTGCGTGAGCTCCGTCGCCCGGTGCCCCGCGGTCTGGATCTCGTGCAGGTCGGCGCGCATCGGGTCGCCCGGCTTCAGCTCCTGCATCGCGAGGTCGGCGTAGCTGAGGATGACCGAGAGCAGGTTGTTGAAGTCGTGCGCCACGCCGCCGGCCAGACGCCCGACCGCTTCCATCTTCTGCGCCTGGCGGAACTGGTCCTCCGTACGGCGGAGCGCGACCCTCGGCCTCCTTTCGCGCCGTGAGATAGCGGACGATCCCCGAGACCCCGACGACAGCGCCGGCCTCGTCGCGAATGGGCGAGATCGTGACCACCACGTCGACCAGTCCGCTGTGCTTGCGTAGCCGCTGCGTCTCGTGATTGTGATCGCCTCCCCACGAGCGACGCGGGTCAGGATGTGCCGCTCCACCTCGAGGACGGCGGGGGGCAACAGCATGGAAAGGCTCCGTCCGAGCGCCTCGCCCGCCGAGTATTCGTAGAGCTTCGTCGCCCCCGGGTCCCAGCTCGTGATCGTGCCGTCGAGGGTCGCGCTGAGGATCGCGTCTTCCGACGACTCGACCACCGCGGCCATGTGCGCGCGCACCTCGTCCGCGCGGCGCTGTGAAGACACATCGGTCACGAGCGAGAGCACGGCCTCGACGGAGGCCGTGGCGTCGAAGAGCGGGTTGGCCTGGACGGAGACCGCGAGCTCCGTACCGTCCTTGCAACGAAGTGGGGCGTCGCTCCGCTCGCTCCCGCCGCGACGTCGCCGATCCATACGCGCCTCGCGTCGGCGTGCGCCGACGGAGCGATGAAGGCGAAGACGTTCAGACCGACGGCCTCGGCGACGGTGTACCCGAGCATCTGCGCTATGCGCGCGTTCATGAACGTCGTCACGCCGTGCGTGTCGTAGATCCACACCCCCTCGGACGTGTTCTCGACGACGCGCCGGTAGCGCTCCTCGCTCGACCTCAGCGCCACGTGGGCCTCGCCCTCGCGAATGGGCTCTTCCCTGTCCCTCACCGTCGCGTCAGGCGCGAAGGCCGCGCGGCGGAGGCGATGAGCCGCGTCGGATCGCCATGCCCCAGCTCCATCGGCGCACGGGCCACGGGGAGAAGGACGCGGAGAGGGAACGTTCGAATGAGCACGTCTCGGGTGACGGCACGCGCCCGGGAGCAGTTAAGGGGCCGCCTACCACTTTGGCGCCTTGAACCCGCGCTCCGGCCTCGCGAAGAGGTAGCCCTGCAGCAGATCGCAACCCAGCTCCGCCAGCATGTCGCGCTCGGCCGCCGTCTCGACGCCCTCGGCGACGACGCGCACGCCCAGCTCGTCGCAGAGGTTTCTCATCGACCGGACGATGCTCTGCAGGCGAGGGTCGGCGTGAACGCCGCGCACGAGGGACATGTCGAGCTTGGCCACGTCGGGAGCGAGCTGCGTGAAGCTCGTGAGCCCGGCGTAACCTGCGCTGAGGTCGTCGATGGCGATCTGGAATCCGAGGCCCTTGAGCCTGGCCACGCACCCCGCAACGTTCTTGACGTCGTACAGGGACGCTCGCTCCGTCACCTCGAGGACGACCCGCGGGGCGATCTTCGACAGAGGCGCCTCCGGTGAATAGAGCTCCTCGTCGTTGAGATCGGCGGAGTGGAGGTTCACGAAGAGCTTCGCATCGGCCGGAGCCCCGGGCGCCGCTTTGGCCACGCTCGCGCGCACGGCCCGTCCGAGGTCGTGCAGGCGCCCGAGACGCTCGGCGGCGTCGAGCATGTCGGCCGGGTTCTTCATGAGCGGTTCCTCGGACCGGAGCAGGGCCTCGAAACCGAAGACCGCCCGCTGCCTCCAGCTCACGATGGGCTGGAAGGCCATCCACAGCCCGGCCAGGCCCCACGAGAATCGGACCTCGAGCGCCGCGCGCTCGCCGAGCCGCGGCCCTTCTCGGCCGGGCATTTCGAGCGCCTGACGCTTGACCACCGCGAGCTTGTGGAGCTTCGCCCCGTAGCTCACCGTCTCCCAGAGCTGCTCCGGCGAGACCGGCTTCGGTAGATACCGGAAGGCACCGTACTCGACGGCCCGCATGGCCGAGTCCAGGCTGGGCTCCCCGGTCGCGAGGATCACGGGGACGTCCAGGTCGTGCGCGCGTACCGCCTTGAGAAACTCGAGTCCCGTCATCTCGGGCATCGAGATGTCGCTGACGATCACGTCGAACGGGCGACTCTTGACGCGCTCCACCGCCTCCTTGCCGTTCGAGGCCGTGTCGACGGTCGCGCCGTGCCGCTCGAGCACGCGACGGTACCCGTGCAGGACGGCCGGGTCGTCGTCGACCAGGAGCAGGCGGAGTCCCTCGGGCCGGATCGGCGTCCCCATCGTCTCATCCATCGGATACCCCCTGCAGCGCGTTCAAAATCACATCGTACCGGAAACTCCTGGCAAGCTCGGCGATCGCGGCCGCGGCGGCCTCGGAGTGCTCGCTCACCTGCTTCGCGAGCTCCTCGATGCGCCGCGCTCGCGCGGCCGTCGCGGCCTCTCTCAGCTCGCGCACGAGATCCGCGGGCAGCTCCTGGACGAGCTGCGACAGCGCGGGCCGCGCGGGTGCGCCGGAGGGCGACGTCTCGAGCGCATCGACGAGCCGCGCACCGACGAGCTCCCCGATGCGCGCGAGCAGCTCGTCGTCGCGCACCGGTTTCTTCATGAAGGCGTTGGCGCCCGCCTCCATCGCGGCGGCTTCGTCCGTGTCGTAAGCGCTCGCCGTCACGCAGACGATCTTCACCGCGTCTCCCCCGGGAAGCTCACGGACGCGGCGGATGACCTCGAGGCCGTCCATGCCGGGCATCCGGAGGTCCGTCAGGACGAGGTCCGGTCTCCACTCGTCGAACCTGCGCACGGCCTGCGATCCGTCGGCGCACTGGGCCGTCTCGAAGCCCGCGGAGCCGAGCAGCTTCGCGAGGAGCGTTCGATTGTCTTCCACGTCGTCCGCGACGAGGACGCGGAAGGCGCGCTGGCCTGGCGCCAGTCGCCTCGACTGCGGGCGAGCGCGCGGCGCCTCCTCCCCCGCGGGCAGCTCGGTGAGCGGCACCTCGAAGCGAAACAGGGTGCCGACGCCGGGCTCGCTCTCGACGCCGATCTCTCCGTGCATCAGCGCCACGAGCTCGCGACAGATCGCGAGACCCAGCCCCGTGCCTTGGTTGCTCGCCCGGCCGGTCGCGGTCTGCTCGAACTTCTGGAAGAGGCGAGACCTCTCCGACGGGTCGATGCCCGGCCCCGTGTCCGCCACCTCGACGACCAGGCGGCGCCCGTCGTCCATGGTGCGCGTGCGTGCGCGGAGGGCGACGCGGCCCGTCGCCGTGAACTTCACCGCGTTCCCGAGGAGGTTCGCGATGATCTGGCGCAGCTTGCCTGCGTCCGCCAGGACGTGCTGGGGCACGTCGTCGTCGCGCTCGAGCGCCAGGTTCAGCCCCTTGTCGAGCGCGCGCACCAGGAAGAGTCGCGCGAGGTCGTCGAGCAGCGACCAGAGGTCGAGCGGGGCCACCAACAGAGCGTCGTGACCCGACTCGACCTTGGCGAGCTGGAGGATCCCGTCGATGAGCGACATCAGATGGTCGCCCGCACGGTTGATCGTCTCGAGGTGGTCGCGTTGCTCGGTCGTGACCGACGAGTCACGCAGGAGGAGCTGCGCGAAGCCCAGGATCGCGTTCATCGGCGTGCGGATCTCGTGGCTCATGTTCGCGAGAAATCGGCTCTTCGCGTGGTTCGCCTCGTCGGCCGCGTCGCGGGCCCGGCGCAGCTCCTCGGTTCGCCTCGCGACGAGCTCCTCGAGGTGACGGCGGTGGCGGTCGAGCTCCTCCTCGGCGTGGACTCGCGCCGTGATGTCCACGATCTGAGAAATGATGTACTGCGGCGCGCCGAGATCGTCGCGGACGAGGGACGCGCTCCGCAGCACCCAGAGCTCGGCGCCGCTCTTGTGCACGAATCTCTTCTGGATCTGGTACGAGTCGATCGCGCCGGCCGCGAGCTGCTGGAAGGACGCCAGGTCGGCGGCGACGTCGTCGCCGTGCGTGATGTCCTGCCAGCGACGGCCGTGGAGCTCCGCCTCCGTGTACCCGGTGATCTGGCAGAGCATCCGGTTCACCTTCAGGAAGGAACCGTCCATGGCAAGGATGGTCTTGCCGATCGAGGCGTACTCGAAGGCGCTCGCGAACTGCCGCTCGCTGGCCGCCTTGGCCCGTCGCTCCTTGGCGCGCCCGAGCGCGACGAGGATCACGTTGGCCGCCGTCTCGATCTGCCGGATCGCGTCGCGGCTCAGCTCGTGCGAACGGAGCGCGTTGAACGCCATGATCGCGAGGATCTCTCCGCGCGGCGAGACCCACGGCACGCTCACCGACGTGATGATGCCGATCCGTGCGAAGCTCTCCCGGTCGACCGCCGCCTCGGGGGGGAGCACGCGCGTGTCGGGGATCACGACCGTCCTTCGCGACGTGCGCAGCCGCTCGACGGTCCACGGGAAGTACTCGTCCGCGGCCAGCCCTCTCCGGGCGATCCCCTTCTCGTCGGGGAAGACGTGCGTCGACGTGGCTCCCCCGCCGTCGGCGTCGCGGGGCTCGAAGACGCTCGCGCGATCGAAGCCGAAGAGAGCGCATGTGCGCTCTTGCGCGATCGCGATCGCCTGCGAGATCTCCTCGTCGGGGACCTCGAGGAAGCGAGCGGTCAGGTCGGCGAGCAGCGTCTCGAACTCGAGGCGTTCCTCGAGCTTGCGCCGCGTCTCGTCGCGCTCCGTGACGTCGCTGCAGAACGCGACGCTGGCGGGGCCATCGGGCAGATCGACGACGGCCACGTCGAGGTGCGCCCGGAAGCGGGACCCGTCGGCGCGCATCGCGACCTGGTCCTCGTCCACGCCCTTCCTGGCACCCGCGGACAGACGCACCCGCTCTGCGATCCTCTCCTGCGACTCGGGCGCCCAGTGGGCGGTGACCGGTCGTCCCACGACCTGGTCGCTGCTCGCATATCTCCAGAGGTCGAGGAACTTCCGGTTGCCGTACACGCCGACGCCATCGCGGGAGATCCCGATCGCCACGGGCGCGCTGTCGATCAGCGTGCGGAAGCGCGTCTCGCTCTCCTGCAGCCGCTGCGTCTGCGCCGCCAGCTCCTCCAGCGCGTCGTGCTGCTCGGTCACGTCCTGTACCACGCCGAGCACGATCGGCTCGCCTTGCTCGTTTCGCTCGGGCCCGGACGACGCTCGCAGCCAGATGACCTTCCCGTCGGCTCGCACGACCCGCGACTCGATGGTGAAGGGCTTTCCCGCGACGTAGGCGGCATCGGCGCGAGGCTTCGCGCGCCCGAGCTCGTCGGGGTGATAGAAGCGCGTTCGGTACTCCTCGAGGGGCAGGGTGAGGCCCTCGGTCCCCGCCGCGAACAGCTGGACCATCTCCGGGGACATGTGGATGGTCTGCGCGCGCGTGTCGATGATGTAGCTGCCAATCCCCACCAGCATCTGCGCCCGGCGAAGGAGCTCGTACGAGAACCGCACCTGGGCCTCGAGCGCTCGCCGGTCGGTCTCCCGTTCATCGACTCCCGTGTCCGCGTTTCCCGGCGTCTTGCGATCGGTCGAAGACGGGCGTTCCATGGGCGCATATCGCATGACAACAGATTCGGGGGCGGCCGGCGCCAGCATTCTGGTCGTGGACGACACGGTCGAGAACCTGCAGCTCCTCTCGAGGCTGTTGCGGGCCCACGGGTACGAGGCGCGGCCGGTCACCAACGGCCGCGACGCGCTCTTGGCCGCGCGCAGCGATCCGCCGGAGCTCGTCTTGCTCGACGTGAGCATGCCGGAGATGGACGGCTACGAGGTCTGCGCGCGCCTGAAGGAGAGCACGGACCTGCGAGAAATCCCCGTCATCTTCCTGACCGCGCTGAACAGCACGGCCGACAAGGTCCGGGCGTTCGAGGCCGGCGGCGCCGACTACGTGACGAAGCCATTCCAGATCGACGAGGTGCTCGCGCGCATCCGGGTGCACGTCGCCCTGCGCCGATCGCGCCTGGAGCTCCTCGCGAGCTACGAGCGCCTGCGAGGGCTCGAGAAGCTGCGGGAGGACCTGGTGCACATGGTCGTCCACGACATGCGGTCGCCCATCTCGGGCCTCATCGGGTTGCTCCACCTGATCCAGACCGACTCGAGCTGCACGCTGGGAGAGAACGCCACGACCGATCTGCAGTACGCGGTGCAGTCCGCGGTGGGCCTCAACGGCCTCGCGAACGACCTGCTCGACGTCAGCCGGTTGGAGGAGGACAAGCTCCCGCTCGATCGACGGCGGAACGACCTCGTGGAGATCTGCCGCGACGTCCTGCAGCGGCTCGCCCCCCTCGATCGCACGCGCGCGCTCGAGCTCGACGCCGCGGACGTGGTGGACGCCCGTTGCGATCGAGGCATCGTCCAGCGGGTGCTGGAGAACCTCGTCGGCAACGCGGTGAAACACACGCCCGCGGGCGGTCGGATCCGGGTCTCAGCCGTCGCCGGCCCCGAGGGCGTCCGCGTCGCCGTTCGCGACGAGGGGCCGGGCGTGCCGCCCGAAGCCCGGTCGAAGATCTTCGAGAAGTTCGGCACCGTCGAGGCCCGCCGCGAGCGCAAGTACCACTCGGCGGGTCTCGGCCTCACGTTCTGCAAGCTCGCGGTGGAGGCTCACGGGGGCGCGATCGGGGTCGATGCCGGCGATCCCGTGGGGAGCGTCTTCTGGTTCGAGCTGCCCGCGTAGCCGCGCGAGACGCGACCCGATGGGACGCCGCCCTTCTCCGACATGAGCGCGATGTAGCGCCCGATGGAGTCCCGGACGGAAACAGGAAGGTATCCAAACGCGAGGCCGATCGCGTTCATGCCCTGCCGGTCGACGCCGCCCGCACGCCGAACCCAGCGGACATCGGCCTCGACCGAGACGACCTTGCCTTCCATGGGGAGCGCGAAGCGAACCGGCACCCGCTGTCCGGCCCTGCACACCGCCCGGGTCAACACGAGCAGCCCGTCCGCCGAGATGTCCTCCGAGCGTCCGTCAACCACCCCTTCTCCGACCACGATACGCACCGGCGTGTTGTACGGCACCCGCGCCGCCCGCCGCTGATCGACGGGGGCCGGCTGGACCTCGTGGGGCCGCGGAGCGCGGAGCGCGGTCCGCCGGTCGCCGCCAGGCACCGCGCGCTCGACGGCCGCGGCAAGCTCCCGCGCGCTTGCGAAGCGAGCCTCGGGCGTCTTCGAGATAGCTCGATCAATCACGCGCGCGAGGGCCGGGGGTACGTCGGGCGCTCGCGAGCGCACCGACGGCGTCGGCTCGTCGCCCGTCGCGCTGAGCAGCACCTGCGACAGGTGTCCGTCGTGCGGCACGGCGCCCGACAGGCACTCGTACATGATGACGCCCAGGCTGTAGACGTCGACGCTCGGGTCGACGGCGCCCTCGCCCAGCAGCAGCTCGGGAGTCAGGTAGGCGGGGGTGCCGATGATGGCTCCCGGCTGGGTGAGCCTGTCGTCGGGCGCGGGATCGAGGAGCTTCGCGATGCCGAAGTCGACGAGCTTGACCACCTCCGCCCCATGCTTGGCCCCCAGGACCACGATGTTGGCCGGCTTCACGTCGCGGTGCACGACCTCGGCGCGATGCACGGCCTCGAGCGCATCGCACAGCTGCAGGGCGATGCCCACGGTATCGGTCACCGACAGCTTGCCGCGCGCGGCGAGCAGGCCCTCGAGCGTGCGGCCCTCGAGCATCTCCATGACCAGATACGAGTCGCCCTCGGGGGTCAGACCGCCGTCGAGCACCTCCACGACGCCCGGATGGTGGATGGAGGCCAGGGCCCGGCCTTCCCGCTCGAGCCGGGCGCGGAGCTTCGCGTGGTCCTGGCGTCGAGCCTGCGGTACCAGCAGCTTGACGGCGACGAACCGTCCCGTGAAGAGATGCCTCGCCTCGTAGACGATGCCGGCCGCGCCCCGACCCAGGTCCCGAAGGAGCTGATAGCGGCCGTCGAGCACATCCCCTACGTCGAGCAGCGGTGCCTGAGTGGCGCGGGCGTGAAGTGACGTCTCGGGGATGCTCATGAAGATTCCTCCGCGGGTTGGCGTCTTCCCAAGCGAGGAGCATTCCATCGAGAAAGAGGCGTGGAGCTGCGGAGATGACGCCCCCCGGGGCGCCGCGCACCCCCCTCAGCCACCGTGCCCATGCCGCAAGGCCGGTCATTTCCGGGGGGTACTGCCGACCCCCCGAGAAGGTGCCCGCCACCTCCCCGGGCTAGCCGCCGGACCCGCCTCTTCGAAAGCGCTCGACCTCGATCCCGTGGCGGCGAGCCAGCTTGCGGAGGTTCGACTTGTCGGTACCCGCGCGCTTGGCCGCGCGCGTCAGGTTCCCCCTCTCCGCCGACAGGAGCTGCAAGAGATACGAGCGCTCGAAGTTCGCGACCGACGCCGCGCGCGCCGCGCTGAACGGCAGATCGAGGGAGGCGACTTCGACCGGCGTGGAGCTGGCGACGGCCTCCGCCTGGCGAACGGCCTTCGGCAAGACGGCGAGAGAGATCTCACCGGACGGGCTCAACGCCATGGCCCCCTGAACGGCGTTCTGGAGCTCGCGAAGGTTGCCCGGCCACGAGTAGCGAAGCAGCGCGGCCATCGCCTCTTCCGTGACCCGAGGGGATGGACGCTCGAGCTTTTCGGAGTACTTGGCGAGAAAGTGCGTGACGAGGAGCGGCACGTCGTCGAGGCGCTCGCGCAACGCGGGGAGCTCGATCGTGACGACGTTGAGCCGATAGAAGAGGTCTTCGCGGAAATCTCCCTCTTTCAGCTCGACGGCCAGGTCCCGATTGGTCGCGGCCAAGAACCTCACGTCGACGGTCCGTATGTCGTTGGAGCCGACGGCCTTGATCTCCCCGAGCTCGATGGCACGCAGCAGGCGAACCTGCATCGCCGGCGTGGTGTCGCCAATCTCGTCCATAAACAGCGTCCCGCCCGAGGCTTCCTCGATGAGACCCTTTCGGTTCGCCGTGGCGCCCGAGAAGGCGCCCCGGACGTGGCCAAAGAGCTCGCTCTCGAGCAGCGTCTCGGTGAGGGCGGAGCAATTGACGGCAAGAAACGGCCGGCTGGCGCGCCGGCTCTTTGCGTGCAGCGCTCGTGCGACGAGCTCCTTTCCGGTGCCGCTCTCGCCGAGGATGAGCACCGTGGCATCCGTGTCCGCTACGGTCTCGATCATCTGAAAGGTCGCGCGCATCGCGGGAGTCTGTCCCACGATGCCTTCGTATCGCGTCTCCAGATTCAGCCGGCGTTCGAGGGTCCGCGTCCGCGCGACGAGCCGTCGTCGCTCGACGGCGCGGAGCAACATGAGGTCCAGGCCGTGCTGCGGCTGGAGGGGCTTCGTGAGGTAGTCGTACGCGCCGCGACGCATGGCCTCGATGGCCGGGGCAATGGTCGCGTCGCCGGTCATCACCACGAAGGGCAAGTCGGGCCATCGCTCGCGAACGAGCGCGAGAAACGCCAGCCCGTCGAGGTCCGGCATGTGAAGGTCGGAGAGCACGGCGTCGACCTCGCCGTCCTGCGCGACGAGGTAGTCGAGCGCGAGCCTCGCGCTCTCGAACGCGTGCACCTCGAAGCCGTCGAAGAAGCGCGGCACGACCTGGAGGATGACCGGGTCGTCGTCCGCCACGACCAGTCGAGGCAGCGTCGACGTCGGATCCCTCGCGGTCATGCTTCCGAGGGTCGCCGCATCCGCTCCGGACAGCAAGGGCGCGAGCGCCATCGACTCGAGTGACGTCGATACGTTCGTGCATCGCTTCCCGTTCGGAGGCTCATGCTCGCACGAGCACCGGTACGCCGGCCGCGTTGTGTTCTGGCTCGCATCGCTGTGACGAGCGTTATCTTCGACCCAATCCCATGCGCCAGCGTCTCCTCGTACCGCTCCTCGGACTGCTCGCCGCATGCGCCGCAACCTCGGCTCCCGTGACGCCCGTGGCCACTCAGGCCTGGAGCGCTCCGTCGCCTCCGAAGGCCGGACCGCGCTTCCTGGACACGCCCGAGACCCCGCCGGGCTTCGCGGACCCCGAGCGTACGGTCCGGATCGTCGCCGCCGCTACCAAGCTCGACGCGCATTTCGCCGCCTATGCGGAACGCAGCCACGTGCCCGGGCTCGCCGTGGGGCTGGTCGTCGACGGCGCCCTCGTATGGGCAAAGGGCTACGGCGTACGCGATCTCACGGCGCGAGCGCCCGTGGATCCGGACACGGTCTTTCGGATCGCGTCGATGACGAAGGCCTTCACGGCAACCGCGGTGCTCGAGCTCCGCGACGCGGGTAGGCTCTCACTCGATGCGCCCGTCGAGGGCGTGCTGCCCGAGATGAGGGGCATCGTCTATCCGACGCGCGATGCCCCACGCATCACGCTGCGCGATCTCTTGACTCACAACGCAGGCCTGCCGCCCGATGAGCCCCTGCGGGCCGCGGAAGACTCATTGGTCGAGCGGAGCAAGCCCGGGCCGACGGAAGACGCGACTCTGAAGGCCCTCGCCGGGCTCGTGCTCGACGCACCGCCGGAGTCGAAGTTCTCCTACTCCAACTTCGGCTTCGCGCTCGCCGGTGCGACGGTCTCGCGTGTCTCGGGTATGCCCTACGCCGAGTTCTTGGCCCGCCACGTTCTATCTCCGCTCGGCATGACGTCGACTTCGTTCGACCCATCCGCGGATCGGTTCGCTCTCGGGTACGTCGTGACCGGCGGAAAGGCCGAGCCCAAGCCGCGGATGTACCTCGGTGCCGACCCGGCCGCTGGACTTTATTCCTCGGTGAAGGACCTCGCGAAGTGGGCCGCTTTTCAGCTCCACGCTTGGCCACCGCGCGACGACGAGGACGACGGCCCGCTCAAGCGGAGCTCGGTGCGCGAGTCGCAGCGCATCGCGGCGTGGTGGCTGCTCTCCGTGCCGGTGCGCGTGATCGGCAACGAGCCGAGCGTGCGGGCGATTGGCTACGGCTTGGGTTGGGTCACCGAGGAGACGTGCGATTGGGACGCGGCCGTGTGGCACAACGGCCGCGAAAAGGACGGCTACAACGCCAGCCTCCTGATGCTCCCGGATCGCGGCGTTGCGCTCGTAGCGCTCCAGAATCTCTACGAGCCGCACGGTGAGCTGGACGCGAGCGTGCGAGAGGGGATGCGCCTCCTCGATGTGGCCGGGGTGCTGCCAAAGCGCGAGTGGGCCCCATCGCCCGGGCTCCTTGCCGCGAGGGACACGGTCGTGGCGCTGAGAGAGAAGTGGGACGCCGCGATCGCCGCCCGCGCCTTCGCGGAGGGCGCAGCCGGCTCGCTCCCCGAGCTTCAGATCGGCCTTGCGGAAGACCAGAGACACCACGGCGCGTGCCGTGTGACCAAGACGACGGCCGAAGGGACGAGACACATCGAATGGGAGATGGCGTGCGATCGCGGCGGCCAGACGTTCCAGGTCACTGTCGACTCGTCGACGCGGATCGTCGATGTCCACCGAGACGACAGCTTCCCCCCCGAACCTCGTCTGGCCGCTGCAGCGACGCCGCTCGCGAATCTCGTGGGCGGCTGGGACGAGAAGGTGGCGGCGACCCTCGTCGACGCGGCAGTCGACCGAGCGGTCATGAAGAGCGACTTTGCGGTCGCGGGCGCGGTCCACGGGAGCTGCCATGTCGACCACTCCGATCTGCGCGGTGACCAGACCCACGGCCGTTTCGTCCTCGACTGCGCGCGCGGCGGCCCGCTCGAGCTCAGGGCAACGCTCGATGACAAGACGGGCAGGCTGACGAAGGTGACTCTGAGCGCCGTGACGGCCGCCGGAAAGCGGTGTCTCTGACCAGGCGGCACTGTCGGCGGACTGCGGTTGCCGAAGTAGCGGAGCTCGCCTCGCGCTAGTTACCTGACGCGTCGGCCGGCGGCATCGCTCCGCAGTCGAGGCTCGCTCCGGTACGTCTGCCCTTCGGGGTCCGCCCCGGTTCACTCCTCCGGGTGAACGAAGCGCGCCACCACCCCGGCGAGGGCCGCGCCCGCCAGCGGCGCCACCCAGAATAGCCACACCTGCCCGAGCGCCCATCCCCCGACAAACAGCGCGGGCCCGGTCGAGCGCGCCGGGTTCACCGAGAGGTTGGTGATCGGGATGCCGATGAGGTGCACCAGCGTCAGCGTCAGCCCGATGGGAATGCCCGCGAACCCGGCGGCCGCCTTCCCGTGGGTCGAACCGAGGATCACCGTGAGGAAGATGAACGTGAGCACGACCTCGGCGATGAGACAGGACGCCATCGAATAGTGCCCCGGCGAGTGCTCGTCGTAGCCGTTGGCGGCGAGCCCCGACACGCTCGCGTCGTAGCCGTGCGGCCCGCCCTTCAGCAGCACGACGAGCACGCCGGCGGCCAGCGTGGCGCCCACGAGCTGGGCCACGACGTAGCCGGGGAGGTCCTTGGCCGGAAAGCGCTTGGCCACCGCGAGGCCGACCGACACCGCGGGGTTCAAGTGGCAGCCGGAGACGTGCCCGAACGCGTAGGCGCAACCCAGCACCGTGAGCCCGAACGCGAGCGAGACGCCGAGGAGCCCGATGCCGACCGCGGGGAACGCCGCCGAGAAGACCGCGCTGCCGCAGCCGCCGAAGACCAGGATGAACGTGCCGATCGCTTCGGCGGACAGCCTCTGGACCATGGTGGGGGAGCTCATGAAGGCAAGGCTAAGGAAACCCAAGGGGCGGCGGCCACAAGTACCCAGCGAGCTGATGCGCGATCGCACCGCAAGCAGGGGCGGGACCAACCTACTGCGCCGCGAACGGCTCCCGATCGGCGAAACAGCTTCTCGATCGCGACGGTCGGTCGGCGAGCTACATCGGTCCGTTCTCGATCCTCCACCAGGAGATGTTCCGGTTGATCGGCAGATGGTTGGTGCCGCAGTGGATCTCGCCGTCGTTCCGGTGAAAGTCGTTCCAGTCGTTCACGAAGTGCACAGTGAGCCCGAGCGCCTCGAGCTGCATCTGGATGGCGCGCTGGAAGATGTAGGTGCCGTTCATCACGGGCCCGAAGGGTTTGGGCACGATGCACACGCCTGGGCCGCCGTTGTTGATCAGCACGAGGTTGACGCTGTCCGCGGTGAGACCGACGTATTTCTCGTCCTCGGGCTTGAACATGACGGGGATCTCCACGAACTCGGCCTGCGTCACGTTGAGGCCCACCCGCAGGCGCGCGCGATCGGCGTCGATGGCCGTCTGCGTCGCCAGGCGGTGGCCGCGGGCATCCGCGTCCTGGCAGTAGTGGCGCGCCGTCCGCGCGCTCCCGTTCTGGTTGACGCGGGCCCACAGGATGAGCTGGCCGTCGCTGTTCAGGGGTGGGGCCGGGTCCGCGACGTAGACGCCGGTGGCGATCGCGCCCAGGTCCACCGCGTCTCGAAGGGCGCCGAACTCGAGTTGAAGCGCGTCGTCGGTCGGGAGCACGAGCCCGTTGGCACGCGTCTGGGTAGAGAGCGCGAGGGCGGTGGCGATGGTCTCATCGACGTTGCCGGCGGGCCTCGCCGCACAGGCCCAGCACAGGATGTGGGCGAGGCGTGCGCTCGCGAGCAGCACCTTGTGCGGCCACGGCCCGCCCGCGTTCGAGGGCACGAACGAGACGTACTCGTCGACGTGCCCGACGCGCAGCCAAGAGGAGTCGAGCTCCACGACGCTCTGCAGGCGCTGGGCGAGCAGGAACGAGCGCAACCCGCATCGAGCCTCGCCCGTGTGACCGATGACCATGGGCCCAAAGAGCTGCCCGGCGCGCGGCGGCGCGGCAAGGAGGTTGCCGCCGTTGGTCTGGGCCGAGCCCTCGGTGTGCGCGCGAAGAATCCCCACGTCGGCGATTCCGGCCGTACGCATGAGCCTTCCCGGCAGCGTGGTCACGGGGGCCTCGGGATCGAGGTTCTCGACCAGCGTCGTGGTCTGGCAGTGAGGCGCGCTCGTGAAGCCCGCCTTCATCGCATCGCGCGCGAAGTTCTTCGAATTGCCGACGATGCCGGGGTTCGCGCTCACCGTCGCCTCGAAGGTGCCGCATGCCCCTCCCAGGGCAGCCAGCAAGGCGCCGCGTAGCGCCAGCACGTACCGAACCGGTTCGCGGGGCGGATCCGCCACCTCCTGCGGACCGCGGAAGCAGAGGCGGGCCGTCGGATCGGCGTCGCTCGCCATGATCCACGGCGCGAGGCGAAGCTGGGACACCTGGCGAACCTTCTCCTCGCCATCGGTGAAGGTGAACGTGAAGAGGACGCGCCAATGAGCCTCGGTCGACGAGTAGACGCCGTCGTTGGCCACCGCACCGAACGTGTCGCCCCCCGCCCCCGGATACCCGGTCGCCTCGACGAAGAGCTCGACCTCCTGATGGCCGGTGATGCGCGCGGTGAGGTCGACGTTGCCGTCCCCCGGGATCGGGATGACGGGGGCGTTGTTCGCGCGAGTCGCGTACAGCCGGACCGCCCCCGGCCGACTGACGTTGAGCTGCGCCCGCCAGCCGTCGAGCGCGTCCGCCGGGACCTGGCCCTGCCAGCGCAGCTTGATGGCGATGCGCTCGGCGACCGGGCCCGCCACGTTGTCTCCCCCGCCGACGTTCTGGGGGATGCGCGTCTTGACGAGCAGGATGGCCCCTCGCCCGGCGGCGCCCCAGGTCCACGTCGCGCAGCTCGCCGGATCGTCGTCGACGGCGCCGTTGCGGTCCTCATCCAGGTACAGATGGGCGAGGCGGGCTTCGGCGCGCCCGGTGAGGTTCGTCTCCCGCGCGGGAGTATCGGGGTCGTCCGAGGCGATGCGCACGCGGGCAGCCTTGTCGCCGAGGGCGGTCGGCGCGAAGCGCAGGTCGAGCGGTGCGTCGGCCCCCGGTGGAATGCGCAGAGCGACCGCTTGCGCAGGCACGGTGAAGTGAGCCGCGTCATCACCCACGGCGGTCGTCGCCGTGACGACGAGCTCCGCATCCCCTCCGTTGTGCAGCTGGACCCGCTTGCGCAGCGAGCCGTTCACACCTGCACGTCCAAAGGCCAACGTGTCCACGACCTCGATGCGGGGCCGGAGGCCCCGGCCGCTCACGCGCACGTCGACGGTCGGTCGGTTGGGATCGTCGGACGCGATCCGGAGCGTCGACGCCCGGTCTCCGGCCGCACCCGGGGTGAAGACGATGGGGACGTCGACCTGCTCGCCGGCCGCGAGCGTGGCCGGCAAGAGAGCGCCCGGCACGAAGTCGGCCGTGTTGCCGCCCACGACCGCGAGCGGCGAGAGCGTGAGGGGCGCGTTGCCGATGTTGCTGACACGCAGGGTGCGCGTCACCCCGGGGGCGCCGACCTTGCCGCCCCCGAACGCGATCTCGTCACCCGGCACCACGAGGATCTGCGGCGCGCCACGGCACGCGCGAACGACGGCGTTCTTGAGGTTCACGGCGTCCTTCGACGCGCCGGACAGGCCTCGCAGACCGACGTACGCCGTGACCGCGACCGCGATTCCGAGGGCGACCTTTCCGCCGGTGCCGAGGTTCACGCGCCCGCCCTCACCATCCGCTCGAGCTCCTCCATCGCCGCAGCGTAAAGGCGCGCCCCGCGTGTGCCTGGCGGCTCGCCGACCGCCGCTCCGAGCGCGGCCCGCGCCCACGGTAGGCGGGGATCGGTAGCGAAGCCGCGCCCGAAGAGGAACATGACGTCGACGTAGGCGCACTCGTCCAGGGAATCCTGGAGGCCGTGCCTCGCCGCATCCGCGAGCCCGTCGCGCACCGTCTGCACCGTCCCTTCCGGTCCGAGCGCAGCACACTGCTCCGGGAAGAACTTGACGACGTGCCGGACCAGGAAGTCCTCGATGCGCACGCGTTCGAGGAGCTCGAACTGCTCGTCTCGGATCGTGTGCATCGTCGCGACGCGCTCGCTCGTGGGTCACCAAACTTCGGAGATTTTGCGGCGCGCGTCAAGGTGACGCGGTGACATCAACCATCAACGGCGTCCTCGTGCTTCGAACGAGGCGCAATGGAACTGTTGGTATCGGCGGAGCACGCCGAGGCCGAAGAGGCCGGTCCGGAGGATCGAGGTATGCGCGGGCGCTGCCCCACAGGATGCCCTATTGTTGAAGATGGCGTCCGAGGCACGGTGGGGCGGACTCCTCGCGGTCATTGTCGTCGCGCCTGCTGCCTTCGCGCAGACCACGGCGCCGACGTCAGCGGACCACACGCCGCTCAGTACGGCCACCACGGCTCCGACGGACTCCGCCGCTGCAACCGGATCGGCCAGCCCGGTCTTCCCCGCGACCGGCTTCGGATGGACCGAGCACCACAAGAAGTCCAGAGGCGGTGTGGGGATGGGGCGGCGCAGGTCCAATTCGCCCGAGGTGATCCTTCCGGGATTCGAAACACTGGCGGACGGATCGACGCGCCTCTTCGTCGAGTTGTCGCAGCCGGTATCGTTCGACACGAAGGCCTCCGGCCGATCAGTCACTTACGTGCTCAAGGGCGCATACGTGGGCAAGCGCAACAACTACAACCCGCTCGTCACGATCCACTTCAACACGCCGGTGACGGTGGCCGAGCTGCGCCCGCACGGCAGCGACCTGTACTTCGTGGTAGATTTGCGCGCCAATGTGCTGCCGACTGCGACCATGGAGGCGGAGAAAGACGGTTCGGCCATCCTGAAGATCGAGTTTCCGAAGGGGGACTATCTTCCCCCCGAGAAAGACGAGTCCGTTCAGGGTCCGCCAACGACGATGGTTGGTGCATCGTCTTCACCGACGCCTGCACCAGCGACGTCGGCCCCCTACCCCCATAGCGGCGCGCATGGTGGACATCGACACTCCCATTGAACCGCGCAACCAGCCTCACCGGGCCGACGCGGTCGCTGAACTACATCGCGACGCAGACTCCCGAGCCGCAGCGCTGCCCCGACGCGCATTGGGAATCGCTCGAGCAGGTGCAGTAGCCACCGGTGCACTGACCCGTCGGGCCGCACTGGGCGTTCGTGGAGCACGTCCCACACGTGCCGCCGACGCACGCCATCCCGCCGCCGCACTGCGCGTTGATCGAGCACGCTGCACAGACGCCGTCGACGCAGGCCAAGCCACCCGGTGGCGTCGGAGTGCCGAACGCTTGGGCGTTGCAGTCCTCGAATGTCGTGCAAGGGCCGCACGTCGCGTTGATGCAAGCTTGCCCCGTCGGGCATGCGCTTCCCGGAAGCCCACTCGCGCAACCGGGTATTCCGCTCGAGCCGCAGACTCCCGACTGGCACGTTTCGCCGGAGGAACAGTCGGTGTCCTGAGAGCACGTGCACTGCATACCGCTGTGAGTTGCCTGACAGACTGCGCTCGGCCCGCACTGGCCACTCGCCGTGCACGCCTGACACGCCTGCCCCACGCAGACCTCGCCCGCGCTGCACTGACTGTTCGTCGCGCAGGTCGTGCAGCCGCTGTAGCACGCGGTGCAGCCCAGGATGGGCATGCAGTTCCCGCCCTGGCAGTAGTTCCCGAGACCGCACGCCGCATTCGACGAGCACTGGGCGGGCCTCGGCGACGTGACCCAGCTGCACCGTTGACCGGCAGGGCATCCGTACTCGGAGCACTGGGCGCAGATGCCGTTCTGGCATGTGAGCCAGGCCGGGCAATCGCCGTCCGCCTGGCACGGGGCGCCACACGATGCGCTGTTCCCCGGAAGGGCGACGCAGACCTCGGGCGCGCTGCACGAGGTGCTGGCGCATGCGGCCGGCGGAAGCGCCGGGCCCGCATCCGAGCCGCCCCCGTCCGGGCCAATCCCGGTGGAGGCATCGGAGATCTTGCCGGGTGGCGAGCCGCCCCCGGCGTCGCCCGTTTCTCCCGGCGGCCCCTGACCGACGCAATCGCCTTCCCCCGCGAGCTGACTCAGCTCGGTGGAGCAGTCGTTCGCGTTGCCGATCCCGACGACCGCATTGCACAAGGTCTGCGGCGCGCCCGTCAGCGTCGCACAGCACGCCACCAGCGTGGTGCAAGGGGTTGTAGCGTCCACGCCAGCATCCGAGGCGCCGCTCCCTTGCGAGGTGATCCCGCCGCCACACGCCGCCAGCGGCGCCAGAGCGAGCAGAAGCGTAGTCGTCCGCCTCATGGCAAAACGTAACCCGACACTCTCACCTCGTCGAACCTCACCTGCGCCGCGCGCACCGGGCGAGCGGGCGCTTCGGGAATCGCGTCCCCCGATGACCGATGGGCAGTCCCAGCCCGAGTCCCTGCGTCTTCGACCCCGTCAGCCGATCTCGACGACGACCTTTCCCGCGGCATCCCGGCTTCGAACGAGCTGATGAGCATCGTCAACCGCATCGAGACCGAAGCGCCTTGGTTCCCCTGATTCGGACCAGCACTTGCCCGGGCCCGGGTTCCGGACGAGCCACGGCTTCCACCCGAAACGGTGCCCCGTGGGCAGCCAGGACCGCCGCATTCATCATCGTCTTGCTCCCTTTGGTTGCGAAGCATCCTGGATGTCGAGGTCGGAGATCACGTACGCGCTCATGCCGACAAGATTGCCCCGACGGACACGCGGAAGTCACGTCCAGGGCTCGCGTGG
>JBEKGQ010000031.1:0-19177 GCA_050012715.1 Polyangiaceae bacterium | reverse complement strand
GTCCTCGCCGCCGCCTGCTCCAAGTCGTCCCCCGCCACCACCGGCGGGTCGAGCGCGACGCCCGCGGTCGCCCCCGCGTCGGGCCCGCCGGCGGCGGCGCGCACGACGTCGAAGCCCACCGACCACTTCGACACCGCGAAGGGCGACCTCGCCGTCACGCCGCTCAATCACGCGTCGGTCCTCTTCGAGTGGAGCGGCGAGGCGATCTACGTCGATCCGGTGACGCCGGCGCTCGCCGACGCCGCGCTCCCGAAGGCCGACATCGTCTTCATCACCGACATCCATCCGGACCACCTCGATCCGCCGGCCCTCGAGCGCATCCGCAAGCCCGGCATGCTCGTCGTCGGCCCGCCGGCGGTCGCCGACAAGACGCACGTCGACACCGTCATGGCGAACGGCGACACGAAGCAGGTGGGCGACGTCGTCGCGACGGCGGTGCCCATGTACAACCTGAAGCGCGGGCCTGCAGCGGGGAAAGTCTACCACGACAAGGGGCGGGGCAACGGCTACGAGCTCCAGCTCGGCGGCCTCCGCGTCTACCTCTCCGGAGACACCGAGTGCACGCCGGAGATGAAGGCGCTCGAGAAGATCGACGTCGCCTTCGTGTGCATGAACCTCCCGTACACGATGCCTCCGAGCGAGGCGGCGGAGTGCATCGCGGCGTTCAAGCCGAAGGTGGTCTTTCCCTACCACTACCGCGGGTCGGACGTCGGCGAGCTCGACGCGCCGCTCGCCGGCAAGGGCGTCGAGCTCCGCAAGCGGGACTGGTACGCGTCGCCGACGAAGTGAGGCGCTCGCGGAGGGCCGAGCTGCTCGAACCGCGCGATGGCCTCGCGCCCGAGAGCGCGGCCGAGGGCGTAGTCCCGCTCGAGGGCGGCCCGGTCGCGTGAGGTCCGCGAGGTGGCGAGCTTCGTGAGGGGCGCCACCTGGATGACGGCGCAGTCCTCGGGCGGGGCGCGGAGGAACTTCACCGCGTCGCGGTAGGCGAGGGGAGTCGAGCGGCAGGCGCGGGCGATGGGCGGCTTCTTGCGCATCGTCCACGCGCCGAAGCGGTTCACGAGGCGGTCCTTCTTCACGAAGTCGGCGGCGCGGGAGCGCACGACGACGAGCGTGCGCGCGCCGCGCCGGTACGCTTCACGCACCGGGAGCGGGTCGCTGATGCCGCCGTCGACCAGCTCGTCGAGCCCGACACGCACCGTGCCGCGGTAGAGGAAGGGGAGGGCGCACGAGGCCTTGAGGGCGTCGAGCATGTCGTCGGCGCGCGGCGTGAGGTACCGCGGCTCACCGGTCTTCGCGCACGTGGCCACGACCGCGTAGTCGACGCCGCTGGCGGCGGCCGCGGCGCAATCGAGCGGGTCCTCGCGGGTGATGGCGTTCCAGAGCCAGTCGAGGTCGAGCCAGTGCCCGCCGCGCAGCAGTCGCCAGGGGTCGATGAACTCCGGGCGCGACATCTGGTCGAGGAAGCAGCGGCGCGCGCGGCCGTGCTGGCCGGCGAGGTACGAGAGGACGTTCGAGGCGCCGACCGAGACGCCGAAGGCCATGTCGAAGGGGCGGAAGCGCTCCTCGAGGAAGACGTCGAGGACGCCGGCGGCGAAGATGCCGCGCATGGCGCCGCCTTCGACGACGAGGGCAACCGGACCGGGGTCACGGGCGAGCATGGGGACCCGGTTCTTTCGCGATCGGCGGCCCGTGTCAACGGCGTCCGCGGCGCTTCTTGCGGCGCAGCCATCCCGCCAGGCCGGCGAGCCCCGCCCCGACCGCCGGCGCGCCTACGGGGCTCGAGCCGGCCCCCGCGGCGCATGCGCCGGTGGTCGCGGGGTCCTGCGTGGCGCGCGCCCCGGGCGCTGCCGTGGGCTCGTGCGTCGTGACGACCACCTCCCCGGAGGCGGCATGGCGCACGCGGACGACCACGTCGCCGGACGGGAGCGGCTGCGCGACGTAGCCTTCGTCGTCCAGCGTCTCCCGCTCCTCGAGCGCCTGTCCGCCTGCGGTCACGCTCTCGGGCCGCGACACCAGGCGAAGGGTCTCGGTCGAGGCCGCGTCGAACGTCGTCCACGCCACGCGGTCCGGGTCGTACTCGACCCGGCTCACCACCGACGTCGAGCGGAGCAGGTGATTCTCGTGCGGGGGGGCCCACTCGGGGACCGCCGCCATCGCGACGAGGAAATGGCGGATGTAGTCGCCGTAGCCGTCGCTGAACCACCAGCCCTCGTTCTTGTCCTCGCCCACCGCGACGATGCCCTCGTCGTTGCAGGTATAGGTCGCCCACGCGAGCGAGCGCGCGGCGCGGTCGCGCGCGCTCGGCTCGCCGGTGGCCTCGTACCAGAGCGCCGTGGTGGCGCCGTAGCGCGCGGTGTGGCTCCCCATCTTCGCCATGTCCGCGACCTGCTCGCTGAGGACGCTGGCTCCCCACTGCGTGCCGCGCTCGTCGGCCGTGTCGCCGCCGAAGGTCTGCACGACCCACGCGAGCAGGTGGGCGACGTCGTCGCGCCAGCGCGGATCGACCTCGGGGTGCTGGAGCAGCCAGCGCGCGGTTCGCATGGCCGCGTACTGGTTCACGTTGACGCTCGGATCGGTCTGGATCTCGATGTCCTCGAAGTAGCCGCTCCACGCGTCGTTCCTCATCGGCACGCGCATCAGCCAGTCGAACGTCGTCGACCGGGCGCGCCGGTAGGCGTCCACGTCGCCGAGCCCGAGGCGATCGAGCTCGTCGAAGAGCATGAGCGCCCCCACGACGTCCGACGAGTACTCCTCGCGCGCCACGTTGGTCTGCGCGTAGACGCGGAACGGCCAGGGCGACTGCGTCTCGTCGCCGTCGCGCACGTGCTTGGCCAGGGCATCGGCGCAGGCGATCCCGGCCTCTCGGTACCGTGCGTCGCCGGTCAGCTCGAAGAGCTGCACGTAGGCGAAGCCCATCTCGCCCACCTTGTCCGGCTCGATGACGCCGACGCCGTCGCCCCGCCCGCAGAAGTTGCACCACTCGTCGTCGGCGCCGCGGTAGTCGACGTCGCCGGGGTTCGAGCTGGCGTAAGGCACGCTGGCCCAGTCCCAGTCCGCCGGCGTCGTCCCGTGCGCGAGCTGATGATCGACCGCTGTCACGACGAGGTCGACCGCGGCCTGATCGCCGCTGAACGCGTACCAGACCGTGGCCGAGTCGGCGAGCATCGCGTAGAGCCCCGCGGGGTTGTGCGGCCAGCCGACCCCCGAGAGATCGTCCGGATCGAAGCGCGAGTACGCGAGGTAGGTCGGCAGGCCGTTGTCCTGGACCGGAAACTTCGTCTCCAGCGCGGTGAACGCGAGGCGCGCCACCTCGGCGTACGGCGCCGGCGAGGTCGACCACGGAAGGAGCCTGCGCTCGGCGTCCACGCGGATGCGCTGCCCGACGATCGTCGGCGGGGAGCTCGTCGCCATCGGGCGCTCGCACGCGCCGACGAGCAACGCGCCCACGCACGCGGCCGCCACCGAAGTGGCGAGCGGTACGGGCCGGCGCCGGTGCCAGGGCATGCCCGCGAGAATACAATCCCCCGGGTGCAACGCGAACGCGGGCTGACCATCATCATTGCCTACAAGCTCATCAAGGGTGGGCTTTGGCTCGTCTTTGCGGTGGCGCTGCTCGTGCTGATGCAGATGGGCTTCGGCGACGACCTCCTCGGCGTCGCCCAGCACCTGCGTCACCATTCGCGCGCGTGGACGTTGGCGCTGGCGGATCTCCTCGTCCGGGCCTCGACGCGGCGCGGCCTGTGGACGCTCTTCGTGGCCCTCGTCGCCGACGGCACCCTGACGCTCGTGGAGGCCTGGGCCCTCATCCGCGGCCACTGGTGGGGTCCGTGGCTGGTCGTCGTGGCGACGGGCTCCCTGTTGCCCTTCGAGGTCGTCGCGCTCGCGCGCCACCCCCACGTGTCGCGGTTCATCCTCCTGGCCGTCAACCTGCTCATCGTCGCCTACCTCGCCCGCAAGGCGCTGCGCGAGCACAGGGCAAGAGCGTCACAGCGGGCCTCGCTGGAGCGATGAACGAGGATGAGGCTCCCCATCGCCCTCCTCTTCCTCGCCGTTTCCTGCGGCCGACCCGCGCCCGAGTCCGCGCCCCCCATCCCGACTCCCATCCCGACCCCGACCCCGACCCCGACCCCGACCCCGACCTCGATCTCGACCTCGATCTCGACCTCGACCCCGACCGCCCCCCTCACCGGCTTCTTCGAGTCTCTCCCCGTCCCGGGCCACCCCGACGCCTTCGTCTCTCTCCCCACCGGCGCGACCGGCCGTCGCCCCGTCGTCGTCGTCATTCACGGCGCCGGCGATCGTCCCGACTGGCAGTGCGGCGGCTGGCGCCGCGCCACCGGCGAGCACGCGTTCATCGTGTGTCCTACCGGTCGCGTCGATGCCACCAGCTCCGCCAAGGGCGACACCCGCTACACGCACACTGGCGGCCCCGCGCTCCTCGCGTACATCGACGCCTCGCTGGCGGCGCTCGCTGCGCGCTACCCCGACCATGCCGATGTGGACACCCCCGTGCTCGCCGGCTTCTCGCTCGGCTCGTGGGCCGTGCTCGCGCTCGCCGTCCAGCAGCCCTCCCGCTTCCCGCGGGTCGCCCTGGTCGAGGGCGTCACCGACAAGCTCGACGACGCCCGTGCCCGCGCCTTCGTGCAGGGCGGCGGCCTCCGCGTCCTCTTCGGCTGCGGCCAGAAGGGGTGCGAGCTCGCCGCCAGGGCCACCGCGCAGCGCCTCGACGCGCGCGACCACCTTCCCGCCCGCGTCGCGTACGCGCAGGTCAACCATACGTTCGATCCGCCCCTCGAGGACGCCGTCCACGCCGAGCTCGACTGGCTCGTGGACGGGGACGCGCGCTGGAAGGCGGAGTGAGCTAACGTCGCTTGCCGGGGGGAGCTGCGACGGGCGACTGGATGCGGATCGGCATACCCAAGGAGATTCACCCCGGAGAGCGGCGCGTGGCCGCGACGCCGATGACCGCCGCGCGGATGCGCAAGCTCGGCCTCGAGGTCGTCGTGCAGGCCGGGGCCGGCGAGGCGTCCGACTACGCCGACGGCGCCTACCTGGAGACGGGCGCGACCCTCGCCCCCGACGCGGCGTCGCTCTGGGCGCAGGCCGACCTCGTGCTCAAGGTGCGTCCGCCCGAGGGCGGCCTCGAAGGCCAGCCCCACGAGGCGGACCTGCTGAAGGAGGGCGCCGCGCTCATCGGTCTCGTGTGGCCGGGGCAGAACCAGGGGCTCGTCGAGCGGCTGGCCAGGCGGCGCGCGACCGTCCTCGCGATGGACGCCGTCCCGCGCATCACGCGCGCGCAGAAGATGGACGCGCTCAGCGCGATGGCCAACATCGTCGGCTACCGCTCGGTCATCGAGGCGGCGAGCCACCTCGGGCGGTTCCTCGGTGGCCAGATGACCGCCGCGGGCCGGGTCGCGCCGGCCAAGGTGCTGGTCCTCGGCGCGGGCGTGGCCGGGCTCGCCGCCATCGCCTGCGCGCGGAGCCTCGGGGCCGTCGTGCGCGCGTTCGACACGCGCCCTCAGGTGCGCGAGCAGGTGGAGAGCCTCGGGGCGACGTTCGTCGAGATGCCCGAGCTGAAAGAGTCCGGCGAGGGGGAGGGCGGGTACGCGAAGGAGATGAGCCCCGCCTTCATCGCGGCCGAGCAAGCGCTCATCGCGCAGCACACCGAAGGGTCCGACGTCGTCGTGTGCACGGCGCTCGTGCCGGGGAAGGTCGCGCCGCAGCTCGTCACCTCGGGCGCGGTGGTCAGCATGCAGCAGGGCTCGATCATCGTGGACCTCGCGGCCGAGCAGGGAGGCAACTGCGCGCTCACCGAGAAAGATCGGCTCGTCGAGAAGTTCGGGGTGAAGATCCTCGGGTTCACGGATCTGGCGAGCCGCATGGCCCGTCAGTCGAGCGATCTCTACTCCACCACCGTGTGCAACCTGCTGGAGGACGTCGTCGAGACCGGCGGCGCTCGCCTCGCGCTCGATCTGGACGACGAGATCCACCGCGGCGCCGTCGTGCTCCAGGACGGCAAGCTGCTCTGGCCGCCGCCGACGCGCCCGCGGCCGCGCTCCACCGCCCCGCTGGCGGCGACCCAGGGAACTCCCTCCGTTCCGGCGCCCGCGCGAGCTCCGAGCCGCATCGGGCCGGTCCTCGTCGGCGTGGTGGCGCTGGCCCTGCTCGTGGCCGGCTTCGTGGCGGGCGGTGAGTTCGTCGAGCACCTCACGGTGTTTCTGCTCGCCTGCGTCGTCGGCTGGCACGTCATCTGGAACGTGAACCCGGCGCTCCACACGCCGCTGATGAGCGTCACCAACGCCATCAGCGGGATCATCCTCGTGGGCGGCATCCTCCTCATGCGGACCGGCTCCATCGGCGCCGCGACCCTCCTGGCCGCGGTCGCCATCCTCATCGCCACCATCAACGTCGCGGGCGGGTTCCTCGTCACCGCGCGCATGCTCCGGATGTTCCGGCGATGAGCGACTCGTTCCTCTCCGTGCAGCGCCTGGCGTACCTCGCCTCGAGCCTCCTCTTCATCCTGAGCCTCCGCGGGCTCTCCACCCAGCAGACGGCGCGGGGCGGGAACACGGCGGGCGTCGTGGGGATGGCGCTCGCGGTGGCGGTGACGGCGTTCGCGCTCCGCGGCTACGGGGCCGCGTCGGGTGCGGTGAGCGTGCACGCGGAAGCCTGGGGCCTCCTCGCGCTGGCCATCGCGGTCGGGGCGGCGGTGGGCGCGGTGCTGGCGGCGCGCGTGGCGATGACGTCGATGCCGGAGCTCGTGGCGGTCCTCCACAGCTTCGTTGGCGCGGCCGCGGTCCTCGTCGGCATCGCGAACTACCTGGAGCCCAGCGCCGACGCCGCCGACACGGTGCACGGCGCGGAGATCGTTGTGGGCGTCTTCATCGGCGCGATCACCTTCACCGGGTCGGTCGTCGCCTTCGGCAAGCTCCGCGGGACGCTGGGGAGCAAGCCGCTGCTCCTCGCCGGACGGCACGTCCTCAACGCGCTCATGGTGCTCGGATGCGTGGCGGCGTCGGTCGTCTTCCTCCGGGCGCCGGCCCCGGCCGGGCTCGTCCCGCTCCTCGTCGTCGCCGGCGTGGCGAGCGTCCTCGGCGCGCACCTCGTGCTGGCCATCGGAGGCGGGGACATGCCGGTCGTCGTCTCGATGCTCAACAGTTACTCGGGCTGGGCGGCGGCGGCGGCGGGCTTCATGCTGTCGAACGACCTGCTCATCGTCACCGGCGCGCTCGTCGGCAGCAGCGGCGCCATCCTCAGCTACATCATGTGCCGGGCGATGAACCGCTCGCTCTGGAGCGTCATCTTCGGGGGCTTCGGCGCGGCGCCGGCGGCGGCCTCCGGCCCGCAGGCCCCGGCGGGTCCGGTGCAGGAGGCGACGGCGGATCAGGTGGCGGAGCTCCTCGCGGCGGCACGGAGCGTCATCGTCGTCCCCGGCTACGGCATGGCCGTCGCGCAGGCGCAGCACCCGGTGAAGGAGCTGACGTCGCTCTTGCAGAAGCGTGGGACGAAGGTGCGCTACGCCATCCACCCGGTCGCGGGCCGCCTGCCCGGGCACATGAACGTGCTCCTGGCGGAGGCGGCGGTGTCGTACGAGCTCGTCGAGGAGATGGACGAGATCAACCCGGACTTCGCCGAGACCGACGTGGTCATCGTCATCGGGGCGAACGACATCGTGAACCCGAGCGCGATGACCGATCCGTCGAGCCCCATCTACGGGATGCCGGTGCTCGAGGTGTGGAAGGCCGCGCGCGTCGTGATGATGAAGCGCAGCATGAGCGCGGGCTACGCCGGCGTCGACAACCCGCTCGCCTACAAGGACAACACGCTGATGCTCTTCGGCGACGCGAAGGCCACGGTGACGAAGCTCGTCACGGCCCTGCAGAGCAAGGGCGGATGACGGGCGAATGACCCTCGCCCAGGACATCGCGCGCGCACTCCTCGACGGCTTCGACAAGCACTACCGGCTCTTCCGCGAGGCGGGCGCGCGGGCGAAGTACCGCTTCGTGCGCGGCGCCTGGGCGGGGGCCCGCGAGTCCGCGAAGGCGCGCATCCAGAGCTACGACCAGCGCGTCGCCGAGGCGGTGGCGGTGCTCCGCGAGCGCTTCCCCGATGCCCTCGCCGACGAGGCGCTCTGGACGGAGATCAAGCTCGCGTACATCGGACTCCTCCACGAGCACCTCCAGCCGGAGTGCGCCGAGACGTTCTACAACTCGGTCGCCTGCCGCGTGCTCGCCCGACGCTACTACCGGAACGAGTACATCTTCCGGCGCCCGGCCATCTCGACCGAGCACCTCGAGGGCGAGGACCCGACCTATCGCTGCTACTACCCGTCGCGCGCCGGGTTTCGCGCCACGCTACGTGCGGTGCTCACCGGCTTCGGCCTCGCGAGCCCCTTCGAGGACCTCCGCCGCGACGTGCGCCGCGTCGTCCGCGCGCTGCGCGAGCACCTCCCGCGCGACCTGCGCGTCTACGACAATTTTCAGATAAAGGTTCTGGCGTCGCTCTTCTTCCGGAACAAGGCGGCCTACATCGTCGGCCGCGCCACCAACGGGAGCCACGAGGTTCCCTTCGTCGTTCCGCTGCTCCGCACCGTGCGGGGCGAGGTCTACGTCGACACGCTGCTCCTCCGGCCGGAGAACATCGGCCGCGTCTTCAGCCTCGCGCGGTCTTACTTCCTCGTCGACATGGAGGTCCCGTCCGCGTACGTGACGTTCCTCAAGACTCTCTTGCCGAGCAAGCCGCCGGCGGAGCTCTACACGCTCCTCGGCCTGCAGAAGCAGGGCAAGACGCTCTTCTATCGCGATCTCGCCCACCACATGCGGCACTCGAGCGACACCTTCGTCGTCGCGCCCGGGACCCGCGGCATGGTGATGGCGGTCTTCACCTGCCCGTCGTTTCCCTACGTCTTCAAGGTGATCCGCGACTGGTTCGAGGCGCCGAAGGACACCGACCGGCGGAGCGTGCAGGACAAGTACCTCCTCGTGAAGTACCACGACCGCGCGGGTCGGATGTCCGATACGCTCGAGTACTCGAACGTCGCGCTGCCGCTGGCGCGCTTCGATCCCGCGCTCGTCGCCGAGCTCCAGCGCGTCGCCGCGTCTTCGATCGAGATCGACGACGACCAGATCGTCATTCGCCACGTCTACATCGAGCGGCGGATGACGCCCCTCGACGTCTACCTGCACGACGCCGACGAGGCGCAGGTGAGCTCCGCGATCGGCGAGTACGGCGCGGCCATCCGCGAGCTCGCGAGCGCCGACATCTTCCCCGGGGATCTCCTGCCCAAGAACTTCGGCGTGACGCGCTATGGGCGCGTCGTCTTCTACGACTACGACGAGATCTGCCGCATCACCGAGTGCAACTTCCGTCGCCTGCCGACGGCGACCTCCTCCGACGAGGAGACGGCAGGCGAGCCGTGGTTCTCGGTCGGCCCGCACGACGTCTTCCCCGAGGAGCTGCCGGCGTTCCTCTTTCCGCCGGGCCGTGCCCGCGCGCTCTTCGGGGAGCTGTGCGGGGATCTGCTCGATCCGGCGTTCTGGGTCGCGACGCAGGATCGCATCCGGGCCGGGATCGAGGACGACGTCTTTCCCTATCCGCAGGACATCCGCTTCTCGTCGCGGTTCGGCGCTATCTAAACCATCTATCCGCGAGGTCGTCGCCGAGCGATTCGTCCGTGGGCGCGGCCGGCGCGGGCACGCCCGAACGGCGCAGGCGGGGCTGCGACACGGGCGAGCGGGTCAGCCACCGCTCGAAGAGCGAATCGCGGGTGTCCTCTTCCTCCACCTCCGCGGCGAGCGGGGTGTCGTTCTCCGGTCCGAAGCGGGTCATGAAAGCTCCCCTGGTGTCTTGCCCTTTGGGATGCGGGAGCACCGCGCCGGATTCAAGTCAGCCTCCTTGCGGAGCCTGGCTCAGACAATCCGCTCGCAGCTCGCGGGGTATGTTCACTCGTAGTGCTTCACCTTGGGCCAGCGGTCGCCGAGCGGCTCGTGCGGTCCGCGGCAGACGTAGAGGACGAGGTGGTTCTCGTAGGGCATGACCCACGGGCTCTCGAAGACGCCGCGCCGCTCGCAGTCGTCGTACACGTCGGGGACCCACTGCCTCACGGACTCCTCGTGGCCGAAGCGCACCTCGACCGAGGGGCTCGGGTCGCCCGGGCCCCAGAGCCAGTAGTTGTTGTGGCCGCAGGCGACCGGCGGAAGCTCGTGGCCGAGCTCCTGGAGAGCCCCGGCCTGCCCGTAGTCGTTGGCTCGGATGACGGCGTGAGCGCGCTCGTCGGGAGAGAGCGACGCGACGACCGCCGCCACGGCGTCGGTCATCTCCTGCCACCCGAACATGTCGGCGTAGAACTGCGGGAGCGGGCCCATCTCCTTCTTCTCGTCGCTCTCGGGCTTCTGCCCCAGCGTGGCGGCGTAGGTCACATACGCGTCGATCGGGAGCACGGGGAGGGCCAGGGGCGCAATGACCGCCCCCGTGAGCAGGAGCAGGACCGCGAAGCCGATCGCGATCCACCGGCGCCGTCGGGTCAGGGCTTCGACGTAGACCGCGCCCGCGGCGAAGAGCACGGGGTACATCGGCGACAGGTATCCGGCGCGGCTCTTCTGGTTGATGACGAGGAGGGCGAAGATTGCGGCGTACGCGATGCCGAGCGGCCGGAAAGCCTCGAGCCGCTTCCACGCCAGCAGCGCCCCGAGACCGGGGATCCAGAGGAACGCGTTGAGCGGGTGCATGTCGTCCACCTGCGCGCGCAGAAACGACAGCGGCGAGACCGCGGCCATCTTGTCCTCGGTCGCGTGCTGGACGAACTCGCGCGTGGGCCAGCCGTGGTCGATCTGCCAGAGGACGTGCGGCGCCACGAACACGGCCGCGAGGAGGATCGCGAGCCAAGGGCCGGGCGTCGCGAGGAGGCGCCGGTGCCGCGTCGCGAGGAGACCGACGGCGAGCCCGCCGATGAGCCAGAGGACGCTCGCCTTGTCGAGGACGCCGAGGCCGAGGACGAGCCCGAGCAGCGCCCAGGGACGCGCGCTCGCCGCGGGGGGATCCCGGAGGATGCGCGCCACGATGCACACCGCGCCCGTCCAGAAGACGAGGTCGAGCGCGTTCATCGAATAGAAGTGGCTCACCGCGAGGTAGTCGGGCGCGACGAGCGCCGCGATCGCGGCGAGCACCATCGCCACGCGCCCACCGCCGAGCTCGCGCGCGAGCCACCCGGTGAGCAGGACCACCGCCGTTCCCGCGAGGGCCGGGACGAGGCGGAGGGCGAAGCGCGAGTCGCCGAGGGCGGCGTGCTCGACGGCGAGCACCGCGACGGAGAGGGGCGGGTGGTCGACGTAGCCCCAGGCGAGGTGGCGGGCGCAGGCGAGGTAGTAGAGCTCGTCGCGGAAGTAGCCGTAGCCGTCGCTCCAGAGGAGCTGGAGGACGAGCTTGGCGGCGGCGACGGGGCCGACCAGCCGCCAGAGGGAAAGGCGAGCGGAGGACGTCACCGCGCCGCGGTCGCCCAGCGACGATGGTCGACCATGAGGCAGCGGTTCTGCACGACGTCGATTCCCTCGGCAGCGAGGCGCTCGGCGACCGCGTCGTTGCGGATGCCGAGCTGGAACCAGACGGCGCGGGGGCGCTTCGCGAGGATGTCGTCCACGTGGGCGGCGAGGTCCTTCGCCCGGCGGAACACGTCGACGACGTCGATTTCCCCCGGTACGTCGACGAGGCGGCGGTACACGGGCTTGCCGAGGATGGTCGTCACCTCCGGGTAGTAGACCGGCACCGGGATGACCTCGAGCCCCGCGCCGTCGAGGTAGCGCGGCACGTCGTAGGCCGGCTGCCCGGCCTGCGCTTCGGTCTTGATCCCGAGGACCGCGACGCGGCGGGTGCGCGCGAGGAGGGCGTCGATGGCGGCGAGGTCCGTGAGGAGGTGGGGAGTGGGCATCGGCGGACGCAGCCTGCATCATAGCCGCTGCGCCCCGCGCTCACGGGACGATTGGCGCCGTGCACCCCTTCGCCCGACACGCCGAGTCGTCGCCCGCGTCGCAGGCCTGGCGAAAGAGCGCCGCGCTCCGGTCCACGTCGCGAGGCATGCCGCGGCCCATGCAGTACATGGTCGCCAGATCGGTGCAGGCGTCCGCGCGCGCGGCGTCGCACGCTTTCCGGAAGAGCTTCATCGCCCGGTCGTCGTTCGAGGCGACGCCTTCGCCTTGCAGGTACGCCTTGCCTGCCTGCTCGCAGGCCGAGGCGTCCCCGCCGTCGCATCCGCGCTCGAGCGTGGTCGCCGCCTCCTTCTCGTCGCGGGGGACACCCATCCCCTTGGCCTGCATCGCCCCGAGCGCGGCGCACGCCCTCGGCTGCCCCGCCGACACGCAGGCGTCGGTCACTGCCAGCATCGCGCGCGCCACCGCGTCCGGTGGGTGGTCTCCCCACGTCCGGGATATGGCCAGGTTTGCGCAGCCCATCACGCTCCCGCGGTCGCACGCCACCGTGTAGAGCGCCTCGGCGCGGTCGTAGTCGACCGGAAACCCGAGGCCCTTGCCGTGGAGCACGCCGAGGTCGTTGCACGCCGCGCCGTCACCGGCGGCGCACGCCTTGTCGAAGAGGCGCGCCGCGTACGTCGTGTTGGGCGCCGTCTCGAGCGCGAGCTGGTGCACCAGCGCGAGCGACGTGCACGCGGGCGTGTCGCCCTTCTGGCACCGGTCGTCGCACTCGCGGGCGCCGGAGTTCCGGCACGCCTCGAGCGCATCGGCCGAGAAGGCCAGCTCCTCGTCGACGCAGCCCACCTTGTCGACGCGCTGGGAGCCGGTGTGGCAGACGCCGTTCGGCGCATCCGCGACCGCTCGCCCGACGGCCTCGGACTCGGTTCGCGGGGCTGGCATGTCGGGGCTCTGCGCGCAGGCGGGACACACGACCCCGAGGAGGGCGACGAGGAGCGACGCATTTCGCGATCGAGAGCTCATGCCCTCGGCTACAGCACGGCGCGTACCAGGAGCGGCGTGCGGTCAGCGCCCGGCGGTCTCGATGGCGCACAGGACGCCTCGGGCCTTGTTTCGCGTCTCCTCCGCCTCACTGGCGGGATCGCTCGCCTCGACGATGCCGGCCCCCGCCGTGACGACGAAGCGATCGTCCTTGCAGACCGCCGTCCGGATGGCGATCGCGAAGTCGAGGTCGCCCGTCTTCGAGACGTACCCGACGGCGCCGCCGTAGATACCGCGCGGCGCCGCCTCCAGCTCGCGGATGATCTGCATCGCGCGAACCTTCGGCGCGCCCGAGAGCGTCCCCGCCGGGAACGCCGCGCGCAGCACCTCGAGCGGCGGCGTCGTCCGGGGGACGCGGCCGGTGACCTCGCTGACGATGTGCATGACGTGCGAGTAGCGCTCGATCTCCATCTGCCGCACGAGCTTCACCGTCCCCGTCTCGGCGACGCGCCCCACGTCGTTCCGGCCGAGGTCGATGAGCATGACGTGCTCCGCCCGCTCCTTCGGGTCGGCGAGGAGCTCGCGCGCGAGGGCCTCGTCCTGCTCCGGCGTCTTTCCGCGGGGCCGCGTGCCTGCCAGAGGGCGCACGGTCATCGTCCCGTCCTCGAGGCGCACCAGCGTCTCCGGGCTCGCCCCCGCGATCTGCGTGCGCGTCACCTCACCGGGCCCCGGCGGCAGGTCGAGGAAGTACATGTAGGGACTCGGGTTGAGCACCCGCATCGCGCGGTAGGCGTCGAACGGGTCACGGCCGGCGCGCGGGACGCGGAACTGACGCGCGAGCACCACCTGGAACGCGTCGCCCGCCGCGATGTACTCCTGCGCGCGACGCACCTTTCGCATGTACTCGGCGTCGTCGACGTCGACCTCCACGTCGACCGGCAGGCGCGTGCGATCCGGCAGGGCGAGCGGCGCCAGCGGGGTCATCGCGTCGAGGTGCCCGCGCGCGCGCTCGACGTCGGCCGCGTCCTCGGCGGCGATGGTCACGGTGTGCGAGAGCCCGTCGAACACGACGATGGTGGCGCCGCCGAAGAACCGCGCGAGCGGCGCGGTGACGCGCGGGCCCCAGCCCGGCACCTTGTCGATCGCGTGCACAAGATCCCACCCGAGGTAGCCGACGTAGCTCTTCACGAACCGCGCGGCGGGGTGGGCCGCGTCCGCGGGATCCTGCGCCCCCTCGAACAGCGACCGCGCCGCCTCCAGGGGATCCCTCGCCGCGTCGGCGGAGGGCATCCCGTGGGGGAGGCCTCGCGCGCCCACCCACCGGCCATCCGGCAGCAGCGTGACCTCGTGCTTCGGGTCGTAGCCGAGGATGGAGTACCGCCCCCAGCGCTCGCCGCCCACGACGCTCTCGAGCAGGAACGACGCGCGGTCCCCGGCGGCGCGGCGGAGCGCGGCGTACGCCCGCACCGGCGTCATCGTGTCGGCGACGAACGTGAGCGTGGCGAGCTTGGCGGCCATCGTCCTGTCCTGCGCGTCCTAGCGCGCGAGACCGAGGAGCTGACGCGCGCGCTGCGGGTCGACCGGCGCGCGACCGATGGAGCGGGCGTACGCCGCGGCGCGCGCCACGAGGGGGGCGCTCCCCTCCGAGAGCACGCCCTTCGACAGGTAGATGTTGTCCTCCAGCCCGACCCGCGCGTGCCCGCCCAGCCGCATCGCCAGCTCCGTCATCGGCTGCTGCGCGCGGCCGGTCGCCGCCACGGCCCAGGTGGCGTCGGCCGGCACGAGGGACCGGAGATAGTGCACCACGTCCTCGCGCGCCGGGATGGCGCCCTTCACGCCGAGCACGAACTGGAAGTGGAGCGGCTTGGCGATCACCCCCTCGGCGGCGAGCGAGAGCGCCTCCTCCACGTGCCCGACCTCGTAGCACTCGAGCTCGGGCATCGCGCCCGCCTCGCGGAGTCTGGCCGCGAGCTGCCGGATCTCGGGCCGCGAGTTCACGAAGACGTCGTCGCCGAAGTTGATGGTCCCGCAGTTGAGGGTGGCCATCTCGGGCTTGCACGCGAGCGGCCCGGAGCGCTCGTCGATGGACATCCCTACCGCGCCGCCGGTGGTGGGCTGGATGATGCAGTCGCACTTCTTGCGGATGGCGTCGATGACCTCAAGAAAGCGCGCGCTCGACTGCGTGTTCGAGCCGTCCGCGGCGCGGACGTGGAGGTGGATGACGGCGGCGCCGGCCTCGCGGCATCGCGCCGCCTCGTCGGCGACCTCCTGCGGCGTGATGGGGAGGTGCGGCGTCTGCGCGCGCGTCAGCTCGGCGCCGACGATGGCCGCCGTGAGCACCAGCTCCTCCGAGCGCCACGGCGCATCGGGCGTGACGATGGCCTCCGGCGACGGGGCCGGTCCCGCGGGGAGCCCGGGCATGTAGAGCTCGCGCGGCTTGCGCTGCACGTCCTTCGGGGTGACGCACGTCCCGACCGCGCGCGCCACGACGACCGGCTCGCCGAGCACCTCGGCCGCGCTGGCGGCGAGCCCGGGCGCGCGGAGGTTGGCGATGACCTTGCGCGCCTCGAAGCGGATCTTGCGGCTGGTGTTGCCGACGCTGACGAGCTCCGCGGTCGCCTCGATGTAGTCCCCCGCGAACACCGGGGCCAGGAACTCGACGACCTCGTAGGCGCGGAAGAGCCCCTCGTCGCCGTCGAGGCGGATGAGCAGCTCGGTGGCGAGGTCGCCGAAGAGCGCGAGCATCCGAGCCCCGTCGACGAGCTCGCCGGCGTAGTGCGCGTCGTGCGCGCTCATCCGAAGCCGAAGGGTGACCTTGGTCCCGATCATGGGGCCTGACATAACACGCCTACTCGACTGGCTCGACGCGGTCCCCCACCGCGATCGTCCCCGGGCCGTCCGGGACGCCGTTCACGCCGAAGTACACCTTGCCGTCCGTCCATCTCCGGAAGGTGGCCATCGTCCGGAGGGGCTCGACGCCGCGCTCGCCGGTGAGCTGGTCGGTCGTCGTCACGACGCAGCGGTCGCAGGCCTTCGGCAGCCGTAGCCACACGGGGCCGATGCGAGCTCGCCGCCACTCGTCCTCCTCCCAGGGGGTGCCGCCGGCGATGACGACGTTCGGTCGGAACCGGTTCATCGGGAGGGGCTGCTCGAGGCGGGCGTTGAGGTCGTCGAGCGAGTCGATCGTGGTGACGAGCACCGGGAACGCATCGGCGAAGCTCACGTGGTCGCCCGCGCGCGCGAAGTCGGGACGGACGGGGCGCACGGTGGACTCGGGCATGAACGCGAGCGACGCGGGCGCGCCGAGGAAGGCGCTCACCCATCGCGCCGCGTCGTCGCCGCCGTGGATCGCTTCGACCTCGTGGCGCCACACGCGGACCCTCACGCGTCGGCCCTCGCGCGGCGCGAGCTCGAGCCGGAGCGGTCGCGTCCCGGGCGCCGCCAGCACGAGCGACTGGCGGCCCTCGTCGAGGGTCACCGCGATCGTCGCGAGGCAGGGCTCGGTCCGCTGGGTCACGAACGTCCCGTCAACGTCGACGATCAGCCACCGGCGGTCGTGGCGCAGCCCCCGCGGCTCCACCTCGGCGCGATCGAGCGCGATGCCGCGGCACGACTTCACCGGGTACACGAACAGCGCGCGGACGATGGGGCCCAAGAGTCACCCCCCCAGCACGACGTGCTCCCGCACGAGATGCCACGCGGCGTCGCCGGCGCCGGCGTCGCGGGCCCGGAGCACGTCCCGCGGCGCCGTCGGCAGCGTCTCCGGCCGTCCGACCGCCACCGCGACCTCCCATGGCCCGGGCGCGATGCCGGCGAAGAGCGTCTCCACCGGGCCGTCGAGGTGGATCGATCCGTCGCGGTCGACGGTGAACGGCGGGTCCCAGGCTTGCACCTCGTCGCCTCGCAGCAGGAAGCCGCGCGCGCCGACCGCGCCGGTGACGATGCCGCCGGGCTCGACGGCGAGGCGGAACCGTTCGCCGGCACGAAGCACGACGGCTCCCGCGTCGGTCTCGCCGCCGGTCAGGGAGTAGCTCGGGACGGTCGGCGGCTCCATGCGGAGCCGGAGCAGCAGCAGCGTCGCCGTGACGATGATCGCGGCGGGTACGAGGAAAAGGGGGACGACCGAGCGCCGTCTCGCGGGTCCCGCGGTCACGCCGTCGCCGTCGCCGACCCGTTTCGCACGTGGGCGTCGCCGTCCGGGGAGGCCTGGGCGACGTGATCGGCGTGGGTGTGATCGGGCGGCAGATCGCCGCCGCAGACGCGCTCGAGCTCCTCGCCGAACTTTCCCCGCAGCGCGAGGAAGTACATCTTGAAGTCGCCGCGCAGCGACCACAGCGGGTGCTGGAAGGTCGCCGGCTTGTTCTTCTCGAACACGAAGTGGCCGACCCACGCCGGGCCGTATCCGACCACCGGCGTCAGCAGGAGCCATGCCGGGTTGAGCGTGAGCGCCGCGGTCGCCACCGTTCCGAGGACCGCGGTCGTCCCGACGTGGTGGAGCGCGCGGTTGATGGGGTTGCGGTGCGCGTGCACGTAGTGGGGCCAGAAGTCGTCGAAGGTCTCGATGCTCTCTTGCATGTTGGGCCTCATACGAGACTAGCATGGGGAATCGTGCCCGACGTCACCCAGCGGACCATGATCGAGGACGTCTTGGCGGAGATCGACGAGCGCCTTCGCCGGAGCAATCCGGGCGCCGCGGTCCGCGAGCTTCGCGTCCGCCACGGGTCCCTCTATCGCGTCGTGCGCGGATGGATCCACGTGCCGCCCCACGACGCGCAGATCGCCGCGATGCTCGAGTGCGTCCTCGAGCTCCGTGGGCAGGTGCTGCGGGCGTGCGGCCCGACGACCCCGGGAGAGCCCTCTCCCGCGGTCCGGCGCAGCACGCGGCCTCCGCCTCGCTCGGCCGCGGCCGCGCGGGCCTCCGCCGCGCAGGCGCGGACGACGCGCCCTCCTCCGCGCCGCGACGCGTCGGCGCGGACGACTCGGCCGCCGCCGGTCCTGCGCCCATCGGACGTGCCGCCTTCGTCCCGGCGCGGATGAGCGCGATTGCAAGGCGACGCGCGCCGTCGCAATATCGCGTCGATGCGTAGTACTTCCTTCATCGTTCTCTCCGGCCTGGCGGCCTGGGGGCTGGCCGCGCTCATCGCCTGCAGCAACGACGGGGCTCTCCGTCCGCCCGTCAGCGACAGCCAGGCCGACGATCCCTGCGATCCGGGAGGGGGCAGCACGAACACCGGGCCGACGGTGGCCGTCGACGCGGGGCCGATCCCGGTGCCGATGCCGGGTGGCGCCGACGGGATCGGGTTCGACGACATGCGGTTCTCGCCGACGCTCGCCATGCTGCTCGTACCGGGCGGGCGCTCGGGCAATCTGGACTTCGTCGATCCGTCGTCGGAGGAGGTGACCCCCGTGAGCGGCTTCTCGATCGGCGCGACCTACACCGGCGACGACTCCTTCGGAGTCACGTCCGCCGACGAGGGCAACGCCCTCGTCTATGCCACCGATCGCACGTCGCAGATGCTCGCGGTGGTCGACCCCAAGGGCAACACCATCCTGAGCCAGACGAAGCTCGCGGCGGTGCCCGGCTACGTCCGCTACGTCGCCCCCACCAACGAGCTGTGGGTCACCGAGCCCGCCGCCCAGCAGATCGAGGTCTTCACGCTCGGCACGTCGACGTCCACGCCTCCCGCGCACGCGGCGACGATCGCCGTCAGCGGAGGTCCCGAGTCGCTGGAGATCGACGTGCCGCCCGGCGACGTGGACTCGGGCAGCCGCGCCTACGCCTTCACGCACACCGGCACGGCGACGGTGGAGATCAGCGTCGCGGGGCGCGCCGTCGAGGCCAGCTGGTCCAATGGCTGCGCGACGTCGAAGGGCATCGCCGTCGACGCCACCAACGGGTGGCTCATCTCGGCGTGCGAGGAAGGCATGCTCGTCGTCCAGGCCGCGCAAGGCGGCGCGACCCTCGGGACGGCGATGGTGGGCGCGGGGGTCGATCAGATTGCCTACGACCCGCAGACCCAGCGCGTCTACGCGCCGGGCCCCTCGGCCTCGGCGATGAGCGTCGTCAGCCTCGGCGCCGGCGGCGTTCCCAAGGTGCTCGGCTCCGTCCAGACCCCGAGCGACACCCACTGCGCGGTCACGAATGGAGGCGGATCGGTGTACGTGTGTGCGCCTTCCGCGGGGGCGCTGCTGTTCATCCAGGATCCCTTCTGACGGGTGCTACGCTGAGGCTCATGCGAAGGGCCCGGTCGTCCACCTTCGTAGTCCTCGCCGGGCTG